>CALRKX020000261.1:0-4404 GCA_943368305.1 Erythrobacter sanguineus | reverse complement strand
TGTCCAGCACCAAGGTGCCGTGGACCTTGGGCGACAGAACATCCTCTACCTGAGCAGGCGTCTTGGTCATCAGCGGGCCATCGCTGACCACACCTGCGGCATGGATCACCGCCTGCACCTTGCCAAACTGCGCCTCCGCCGTTTTCACGGCGGCGCGCATCTCCTCAAGATTGCAGACATCGGCGGGGGCAATGGTGACTTGCCCGCCAAGGCTTTCCAGCCGTTGCAGCGCCAGAATGCGGCGGCTGATCGGGTCAGCCGGGTCATGGCCCGCCAGCCAGCGCGGCCACAGCGACCGTTCCGGCAGCGCACGACGGGCGATCAGGGTGATCTTGGCCCCGTGGCGCTTTATCAGGTCTTCGGCCACGGTCAGGCCGATGCCGCCAAAGCCGCCGGTGATCAGCACATGCGCGCCGTGTGGCAGGGGTGCGCCCGCATCGGGCAGGGGCTGTGCGCGCAGGTCTTGCACATAGCGGCGGGTGCCACGCAGGGCGGCCAAGCCTTCGCCTGCGTCTTGCAGCAGTTCCTCCAACACGCGGTCGGTCATGTCTGACAGATCGGGGGCACCGCGACGGGGGGCGGGGGGCAGCGTCAGGTCCAGCGTGGAGACCGTAACCCCCGGCAATTCGCGCGGGATCACGCGGACGGGGCCCAACAACGTGGCCTTTTCGGGGTAAGCCAGCCCTTCGGTTTTCACCTGAGCAGCGCCGGTGGTGAAGGCAGTCAGGTGGATCGGACGGGGCAGGTTTTCCTCGGCCAGGGCCTGCGCCAGAAACATCAGCGAATGAAAGCCCTGCTCCAGATTGCGGTGCAAAAAGCTGGAACCGGGGCGGAATTTTTCCTGTGCCGTCACCAGCCAGAAATGGGCAATGCGATTGGGGGCATGACCATGGCTGACCAGATCGGCGATCAGCGCGTCATAGCCTTCGCGGCCCCGTTCGGGCGCAAGGATATAGCCGCCTTGCCCATCGCGGCCAAAGGCGTCTCCGGTGCGGACGGTATGCACCTCGTGCCCGGCGGCGCGCAGGCGGGCGGCGGCAGCGGCACCAAGACCAGTGTCATCGACAAAGATCAGCCAGTTTTGGCGGGCTGCATCCTCCAGTTCGGCAATATCAAAACCGGCGGAGGCCGGGCGCCAATGCGGTTTCCAACCCCATTGGGCGATGTTTTCCACCCGTTCGGGAAGGGCGGCTTCCACCTCGGCCACTTTGCCGGGGGCGATGAAATAGGTCTTCTTTTGAAAGGCATAGGTCGGCAGTACCACACGGTTGCGGCGGGCGCCTGCCCAGATCGGCTCCCAATCCACGGCCACACCACAGGCCCATAGACGGGCGATGGTGCCGATGTGCCAGGCATCATCGGCCATGGCCTGTTCGGGGTGGCGCAGCGCCGGGATGACCTGACCCGAGGCCACGCCATTGGCCTGCGCCAAGGAGGACAGCGCCCGGCCCGGCCCCATTTCGACGAAGACGCGGGGTTCATCGAGCAGCGCGGCGATGGTCTGCTGGAACATCACGGTGTTGCGCAGATGGGCAACCCAGTATTCCGGGTCCATCGCCTGCGCCGGGGTCAGCGGCTGGCCGGTGCGGTTGGAAATGATGGGCAATTGCGGGGCGTTCAGTTTGACCCCACGCAGGTAATCGCCAAAGCGGCCAAGGATGGGTTCCAGCATCCGGCTGTGGGCGGCGATGTCGATGGCGATGCGCTGGGTATCCACCCCTTGCGCCGACAAGGTTTCCGCCAGCGACTTCAGCGCGGCATCGGGGCCAGAGACCACACAAAGCCCCGGCGCATTGACCGAAGCCATATCCAGATCGCCGGTGATCAGCGGGCGCAGGTCCGCTTCGGCCATGGGCACCGACAGCATGCCGCCGGGGGCAATGGTGTCGAACAGACGGCCGCGCAGCAGGACAAGGCCGATGCAATCTTCAAAGCTCATCACCCCGGCCAGTGCGGCGGCGGTATTTTCGCCCATGGAATGGCCGATCAGATGGCTGGGCGTCACCCCCCAGCTTTCATACAGCTTGGCCAGCGCGAATTCGGTGATCATGATCAGAGGCAGTTGGACCGAGGGCTTTTTCAACGCCTCGTTCGCCGCAGCCTCGGCCCCCTGCTCGGGCAGCCACAGGGCGCGGATGTCATAATCAAGCTGCGGCTCCAGCACCGCAAGGCCCTTGTCCATCCAGTCGGCAAACACGGGTTCGGTTTCGTACACATCGCGCGCCATGCCTGCATATTGCGCCCCGCCGCCGGGGAACATGAACACCACCTCGGGCGAATCCAGCCGGTCGTGGTTGAACACTTTGCGGGTGTCTGCGCCTTCCAGCAGGCCTGCGGCCTCTTCATGGCTGGCGGCCACGATCACCCGGCGCTTTTCAAAGGCGCGGCGGCCCTCTTTCAGCGTATAGGCCACATCGGCCAAGGGCTGTTCGGGATGGGCGCGCAGATGGACGGCAAGGCGGGCGGCCTGCCCGTCCAGCGCGGCCTTGGAGCGGGCCGAGATCACCAGCGGCTGGAACGGCCAGATGCTGTCGTCTGACGGCGCGCGGGCGGGCGCTTCGGCCAGAATGGCATGGGCATTGGTGCCGCCGACGCCCAGCGAGTTGACGGCCGCAACCCGCGTGGGGGCCTGCCAGTCGGTCAGCCGGTCATTCACCAGGAAGGGCGAGCTTTCAAAGTCGATCGAGGGGTTCGGCGCCTCATACCCCAGACTGGGCGGCAGTTGGCGGTGGTGCAGCGACAGGGCCACCTTGATCAGACTGGCAACCCCCGCCGCCGTATCGGTGTGCCCGATGTTGGTTTTCACCGAACCAAGGCGGCAATGGCCCACCTGATCGGTGGTTTCGCGAAAGGCGTTGGTCAGGGCGGCAACCTCGATAGGGTCGCCCAGATAGGTGCCGGTGCCGTGGCATTCGACATAGGTCACATCGTCGCCGGTCACACCGGCAATCGCCTGCGCCTCGGCGATGCAGCGGGCCTGACCATCGACCGATGGGGCCAGATACCCCGCCTTGGCCGCGCCATCGTTGTTGACCGCCGACCCCTTCAGGATCGCCCATATATGATCGCCGTCGCGAATCGCATCCTTGGCGCGGCGCAGCACCACACAGCCCGCGCCCGAGCCGAACACGGTGCCTTGGGCGCGGTGGTCAAAGGCGTGGCAATGGCCGTCGGGCGACAGAATTTCGCCCTCGGTGAACAGATACCCACGGGCATGGGGCAGTTCGATGGTCACCCCACCCGCCAGCGCCATGTCGCATTCGCCGTTCAGCAGCGCCTGCGTGGCAAAATGCACTGCCACCAGACTGGTGGAACAGGCCGTCTGCACGTTGATCGACGGGCCTTTCAGGTCGAAGACATGGGAAACGCGGGTGGACAGGAAATCCTTGTCATTTCCCGTATGCCGCAGCAGGAACATGCCGGTCTGGTCAACCAGATCGCGGTTCGAACACAGGTTGAAATAGAAATAGCTGCCCATGCCGCAACCGGCATAGACACCCACCGCACCGGGGAAGTTTTCCGGGGGGTGACCTGCGTTTTCCAGCGCCTCCCACGCCACCTCCAGGAACTGGCGGTGCTGAGGGTCAAGGATCGCAGCCTCTTTCGGGGAGAAGCCGAAGAAATCGGCGTCGAAATCGGCGAAACTGTCCAGAACCGCGGCAGAGGGCACATAATTTGCCTTGGCCATGCGCGCCGGGCTTTCGCCTGCCGACAGCAATTCCTCACGCGACAGAACGCGGATCGATTCCACGCCTGCCGCCAGGTTGGACCAATAGGCGTCAATATCGGGTGCGCCCGGCAGATGCGCTGCCATGCCGACCACGGCAATATCGGTTTCACCCACTGAAGACAGATCAGCGCCGTCGGCCATTCAACCCTACCCACTCAATAAGCAGCCACCCCGGTCACAGGGCGCACATGACTGCAATCTAACGCAGTTTCCTGCCGGAACATACCCTGCGGCCACCCGCAGATGGATATTGCACGGTGCGATGACAATACCCGGTCTTTGCCACGCTTTTTGCCTGTCGGCCAAGGTGTTGACGGCACAAATGCTACCAGAATCCCGCCCCTTCGCCTTTGGCCATCCGAATCTGCGCCCAGACGTAAACAATTGCGTCAAAGCCAAACCCCGCCAGCACAACCGGAAAGCGTTTTGCGTTGCGCGGACGTGCAAAGCCACGCGCCAGGCGCTTGGTCAGAAAATGCCAGGGCACATAGCCAAAGCGCCAGGACGGCAGGCTCTGGCGGATCACTGCGCCGACCCAGTCCGAATCATCCGCCGCCGCCCGTAGCTGCGGGTGCCGCCGGTCGGCCGGCAGATCACGCAACTTGGCGAAAAGGGCCGCGTTGATGGCAGAACCTATAACAATCCTGACCTGATGACGCAGCAGCGCGCCGATG
>CALRKX020000260.1:0-4407 GCA_943368305.1 Erythrobacter sanguineus | reverse complement strand
GGCTGAACATGCCTTGCGAGTTGGGATCCAGCAGCGCCATGCCCCATTTCAGGCCAGCGTTGATCGAGGTGGCGCCAATCGCCGTCAGGCCATTGATCGCGGCATGAAGCCCGGACGAGCTTTTCGACGGCAAGAGAACGGTGTTGCCCGCCGTCGCCGGGCACCAGCGGTTCAGGGCATTGGGGGCGCCATAGTTGGTATCGGTCGGCGCGACATAGCTTGTGGTCTGGTTGGTGCTTGAAAAGGTATCTGCAAAGGCGGTCATCGACATGGCGGTGGTGTTAGACATCGCGGTCGAGGAGTAGACCGAGGCCGGCAGATCGACGCAATTGACGTTCGCCACATTGGGGTTGTTCGTCAGGTTGTACTTGGCCGCCAGTGTGGCGCCCAGATTGACCTGGCCGTTGAACGGCACCAGCGTGATCGAGATGCGCCCTTCGGCGTCGCTGGCCAGAACGGTATCGACGAACTCGTTTGCGGCGGCCTTCAGGTTGACCAGCTTGTTGTTGTTCTGCATCGAGCCGGACACGTCGAGGACAAGGGCGATCTCGATGTTGTTCACGCGCTGCTCGGCGCCCGATGCGCCGACAGCTTTCAACTCGTCGATGCCGACAAGGTGCAGGAAGATCGGATCGGTATTGGTGATGCCATCGGCGCTGACGGTGCGGCCGTTCAGACCGTCGGTCACATGGATCTGGTTTATGTCGTCGCCCAGCCCGGCCTTGGTCATATAGTCGCGCACGACGCTTTCGGGATCGAGTTGCTGGTTCAGGGCGGCTGCGGCCAGAACGCCGCGGTCCAGCGTGTTCTGCAGGGCGGTCCGGCGCTGCTCATACCGCATGAAATCAACGGCCACGCCACCGATGGTCATCATCAAAAAGAACAGGATCAGCGCGAAAATGATGAGCGCGCCATCTTCTTCCTTGCGAAAACGGGAAAAGGCATTTTTTGCAAAAGCAGCACCAAACATATCAACATTCCTGAACACGGGCCAAGGTAAGTACGACCCAAAATTTTCATGCCCCGGCCACTTGGTTGCCGCGAAGTTGTGGCAGGATTGTGGCAAATGCGATTGGCTTGGGTCGGCCGCCATCTGACAGGAAACAGTGCAAACGGCGGGGGCAGATTGTTCCGAAATCGGCAAAACGAACGAAGATAACTCGCGTCAGGATTGTGTTCGTGTGAGTCGGTTCGTGTCCGAATTGCGGCATGGTTACGAATCTGTGAATCGGTCTGGCGGCGTGATTCTGTTTACGGCTGCGGCGCGGCTTACCTCGTGGGCGCGGCGATGCCGAAACCGGCACCTCACGAAAAGCGACGCGGTTTGTCGCTGGTGGCGCAGGAAATCCTGCCGGGCTGTTGATTATCCCGCCCGGACGCGCTTGTATCCGGGCGAGTCAGGGAAAGGCCACGTCATGCGATATTCCGGCTGGAAGGTGATTACCCAGGGTCTCTTGGGCAACAAGGGCTGGACCCCTGCCTGGCGGGAACCGGCGCCCAAGGCCGAATATGACGCCATCATCATCGGCGGCGGCGGCCACGGCCTGTCTACCGCCTATTATCTGGCCAAGAACCACGGCCTGCGCAACATTGCGGTGCTGGAAAAGGGTTATCTTGGCGGCGGCAACGTCGGGCGCAACACCACCATCGTGCGGGCCAACTACTTCCTGAAGGGCAATCAGGAGTTCTATTCCCACAGCCTGAAACTGTGGGAAGGGCTTGAGTCCGAGCTGAACTATAACGTGATGCACAGCCAGCGCGGCCTGATCAACCTGTTCCATTCGGACGGTCAGCGCGATGCCTTTGCCCGGCGTGGCAATTCGATGATCAACCAGGGCGATGACGCGATCCTTTTGGACCGCGAGGGCGTGCGCGAGCATCTGCCCTATCTGGATTTCGAACAGACCCGGTTCCCGATCTACGGTGGGCTTCTGCATCCGCGCGGCGGCACCGCCCGGCATGATGCGGTGGCCTGGGGTTATGCGCGCGGCGCCGACCGGCTGGGGGTTGATCTGATCCAGAACTGCGAAGTCGCCGGGATTGACATTGAAAACGGCAAGGTCACGGGCGTGCAAACCACGCGCGGTGCGATCAGGGCGAAGAAGGTCGGCATCGTGGTGGCTGGCCGGTCTTCGCAAGTGGCAGCGATGGCCGGGATGCGCCTGCCGATCGAAAGCCACATCCTGCAAGCCTTTGTGACCGAGGGGCTGAAGCCCGTGATCAACCATGTCATCAGCTTTGGCATGGGGCACTTTTACATGAGCCAGTCCGACAAGGGCGGGCTGGTGTTCGGCGGCGACCTTGATTTCTACGCCAGCTATGCCGCGCGGGGGAACCTGCCGATGGTTGAACATGTGATGGAAGCGGGCATGACCCTGATGCCGATGATCGGGCGGGCCAAGGTGCTGCGGTCGTGGGGGGGCATCATGGACATGTCGCCCGACGGCAGCCCGATCATCGACAAGACCCATATCGACGGCCTTTATCTCGACTGTGGCTGGAACTACGGCGGCTTCAAGGCCGTGCCGGCCAGCGGCTGGTGCATGGCACACCTGATGGCCACCGACCAAAGCCACGATGTCGCCCGCCGCTTCCGCCTTGACCGTTTCCGCACCGGCCACCTCATCGACGAGGAAGGCACGGGCAGCCAGCATAATTTGCATTGAGGGTCTGACATGCGTATCACCTGCCCCCTGTGCGGCCCCCGCGACCGGCGAGAGTTCTACTATTACGGGTCCGAAGATTACCTTCAGCGCCCCGGTCCCGATGCCGGGATAGACGCCTGGGATGACCATCTTCACCTGCGCGACAACCTTGCAGGAGAGGTGCGCGACCTGTGGTATCACGAGACGGGATGCAGCCAGTGGCTGATCGTCACCCGCAACACTGTGACCCATGAAATCTTGGCAACCGAGCTGGTGGCCGACCGCAAGAAGAAAGGGGTCCGGGCATGAGGATCCTTGGCAAAGGCCAGATCGACCGCAATCGCCCGGTCAGCTTCCGTTTCGATGGCAAGACCTATCAGGGCTATCAGGGTGATACCGTCGCCTCGGCCCTGTTGGCGAACGATGTGCGGCTGATGGGGCGCAGCTTCAAATACCACCGGCCGCGCGGTGTGCTGACTGCGGGTTCCGAGGAGCCGAACGCGCTGCTGGAGGTGATCGGGGCACAGAACCAGACGCCCAACGTCCGCGCGACGATGCAGGAAATCTTTGACGGGCTGAACACGCAAAGCCAGAACCGCTTTCCGTCCTTGTCGTTTGATTTCATGGGCGTGAACGATGTTCTGTCGCAGTTCCTCTCGGCGGGGTTCTATTACAAGACCTTCATGTGGCCGCGCGCCTTTTGGGAAAAACTGTACGAACCGATCATCCGCCGTGCCGCTGGCTTGGGCCGATTGTCGGGCAAGCATGACGAAGGGCATTACGAAAAGGCCTATGCCTTTTGCGATCTGTTGGTCATCGGCTCTGGCCCCGCGGGCCTTGCAGCGGCGTTGACTGCTGCGCGTGCCGGGGCCGATGTGATTGTGGCCGAAGAAGACCGTGAATTGGGTGGTCGCCTGCTGGCGGACGAGCCGGATCTCGACGGTGCGCCCGCCCGTGACTGGGTGCAGGCGGTTGGGGCAGAATTGCGCGGCCTGCCGAATGTGCGCGTGATGACCCGCACCACCGTGACCGGCGCCTATGACAACGGCACCTTTGGCGCGTTGGAGCGCGTGGGCCTGCATGCGCCTGCCCGCGCCGACCTGCCGCGCGAATGCTTCTGGCGCATTGCCGCCAAACGCACCGTTCTGGCAGCGGGCGCGTTGGAGCGGCCGATTGCCTTCCCGATGAACGACCGCCCCGGCATCATGCTGGCGGGGGCCGTGCGCAGTTATCTGAATCGCTGGGGAGTGACAGCGGGCAAGCGGGTGACGGTATTTGCCAACAACGACGGCGCGCGCCAGACCGCGCGGCAGTTGATGGCGGCCGGCGTTGAAGTGGCCGCCATTCTTGACAGCCGCCCCGATGCCACCGCGATCGAGGACTGCCCGGTCTACCTGGGCGCGCGGGTCACCGACACCTCGGGCCGTCTGGGTCTGCGGTCTATCTCTGGCAACCATGTTGGCGGGGCCTTTCAGATTGAAACCGACTGTCTTGCCATGTCGGGCGGCTGGAACCCCACGGTCAACCTGACCTGCCACCTGAATGGCCGCCCGCGCTGGAATGCGGACATCGCCGCCTTTGTGCCCAGCGAAGGGGCCGTGCCGGGCCTGTCGGTTGCCGGGTCCGCCAATGGCGATTTCACCACCCACGGCTGTCTTGCTTCAGGGCAGGCGGCGGCAATTGCCGCACTGGCCGAGATTGGCCTGACCGCCCCCGCCGTACCGCTGCCCCGCGCAGAGGGCGTGCCCTATGCCATTCAGCC
>CALRKX020000259.1:0-4418 GCA_943368305.1 Erythrobacter sanguineus | reverse complement strand
CAGCATCGCCCTCAGCCCTTGGTGTACTTGGCGTCAATCTCGTCGATGGCACAGACATTGCCCGCCGACTTGCCGCTGGCGTCAAAATTCATCGTTTCGGCCAGCCAGGCATCGGCGATGGCCTTGGCCAGTTCGGTGCCGATCACCCGCGCGCCCATGGTGATGATCTGGGCGTTGTTCGACAGCGCGGCGCGTTCCGCCGAATAGGTGTCATGCGTCAGGGCGGCGCGGATGCCGGGCACCTTGTTGGCCGCAATGCACACGCCGATGCCGGTGCCGCAGCACAGGATCGCGCGGTCATACTTGCCCGCCAGAACCTCGGTCGCCACCCGATCGGACAGGTTGGCATAGAATGGGTCCAGCGTATCGCCGATGCGGCTGACCTCGGTCACCTCATGCTTGCCCTTCAGATGCTCTGCCAGAACCTTGGCCAAGGGTTCTCCCGCGCTGTCGCCTGCAATTGCCAGTTTCATGCTATTTCCTTTCCGAGTTTCGCGGCGCATTTGGCCAGAATGTCGAGGTAACCTTCGACATTCCAGGCAGAGCGCCCGATGAACAGCCCGTCGATATGCGGGCAGGTGATAAGCTCTTCGCAGTTTCCGGGATTGACCGAACCGCCGTAAAGGCAGGGCAGCCTGCGGCCCAGAACCTCGCCCGCCACGGCGATGATTTCGGCCTGCCGCGCATCGGCATAATCCGATGTTGCGGGAATGCCGTTGACGCCAATCGCCCAGACTGGCTCATAAGCCAGCAGGATCTGCGCCGCATGCTGCGCAGCATTCAGCTTGCCCAAGGCCCCGCGCACCTGTGCCTCGAGCACCTGCGCCGCGCGGCCCGCCTCACGTTCGGCCAGCGTCTCGCCTATGCAGATAAGCGGGATCAGACCGTGGCGCACGGCGGCTTCGGTCTTCAGGCCTACGGTTTCATCGGTCTCGCCGAAATGTTCGCGCCGCTCGCTGTGACCCAGTTCCACGATGTCCAGATGGCAGTCCTTCAGCATCAGGGGTGAAACCTCGCCCGTCCACGCCCCCTCATCGGCCCAATGCATGTTCTGCGCGCCCACCTTGACGCGGGTGTCTGACAGCATCGCCTTGACCTCACGCACCGCCGTAAACGGCGGGATGACAAAGGGCTGGATGCGGGTATCGACCGCAGCACCTTGCAGACCGGTGGCAAAGGCCTGCGCCTGCGCCAGCGTCTTGTTCATCTTCCAGCTGGTGCCGATCCAGACTTGCGCGCTCATGGTCATTCCTTTGCAATGGTCAGGCGGATGCCCGCGCGGTCAATCGCGGCGCGATCTTCGGGGGCGGGGGCATCGTCGGTGATGATTGTGTCAAACTCTGCCAGGTCGGCCAGCACATGCAGCGCAGACCGGCCAAAGCGGCTGTGGTTGATCAGAAGGCAGGTCTTGCCCGCCGCCGTCATCATCGCGCGCTTCGACCGCACCACCGCATCATCCATGTGAAAGGATTGCAGCCCGGCCACAGCGGGCGAGGAGATGAAGGCGATGTCGGCCCGCAGACGCGACAGGGCATGTTCGGTGATCACGCCGAAAAAGGCGTTGAATTTGGCATTGAAGATGCCACCCAGCGCGATCAGCGTGATGCCAGGCACGTCGCGCATCGTATCGATCACGGCGGCATTGTTGGTGATCAGCGTCAGGGGGCGTTTGGCGGCCAGCGCCTCGCCCAGATGGGCGGCCATCGAGCCGTCATTGATCATCACTGTCATGCCGGGCTCGACCAGATCCAGCGCCGCTCGGGCCATCCGGTCTTTTGCCACGCCATCCTGCAAGGCGCGGATGCGGAAATCGCTTTCAAACTGGGTGCCGGCCTCGATCGTTGCCCCGCCGCGCACCTTGCGCAACAGGCCCGCCTGTTCCAGCTCGTCAAGGTCGCGGTGGATGGTCATCTTGGAAACGGCGAAACGGTCGGCCAGATCGTCCAGATCGACCGCGCGGGACTGGACCAGCATATCCATGATCGCCTGTCTGCGCTCTTCCCGCTTCACGCTGCCCTCCCCGGCTTTGCCTAGCCGTTCATAACATGGAATCCCAAAATCACAACATTTAATATGTGAATTTGTGATTTATGCATGTGATTTTTGTTGTGAGATCACACGACACGCGTTACGTTAGCGCAAACAGAGGGAGGATTCTTATGCCGATGGACCCAACCGTAGCGGCCAAGGCCGCACTTGATCCGCAGAACTTTGCGCTGGCCAACTGTATCCGTGCCCTTGCAATTGACGGGGTAGAGGCGGCGAAGTCCGGCCATCCCGGCGCGCCGATGGGTATGGCGGATGCGGCGGCTGCGTTGTTCCGCAACCACCTGAAATTCGATGCCGCGAACCCCGACTGGCCCGACCGTGACCGCTTTGTGCTGTCGAACGGGCATGCCTCGATGTTGCTATACGCCCTGCTGCACCTGACCGGGTATCAGGACATGACGCTGGAGCAGGTGAAGAATTTTCGCCAGTGGGGCGCTATCACCGCAGGTCACCCGGAATACGGCCATGCCAAAGGGATCGAGGTGACGACCGGCCCCTTGGGTCAGGGGTTGGCGACGGCGGTGGGTATGGCGCTGGCCGAGCGGCGGCTGGCGGCAGAGTTCGGCGCCGATCTGGTTGATCACCACACCTATGTTTTCCTCGGCGATGGCTGTTTGCAGGAAGGCATCGGGCAAGAAGCAATTTCACTGGCTGGGCATCTGGGCCTTGGCAAGCTGATCGTGCTTTATGATGACAACTCGATCACCATCGACGGGCCGACCTCGGTTTCCTTCTCTGAAGATGTTCCGGCCCGTCTGCGTGCCTGTGGCTGGCATGTGCAGGTTTGCGATGGCCATGATGGCCGCGCGCTGGACGCAGCGATTGCGGCAGCCAAGGCGGAACCTGCCAAGCCGTCGCTGATTGCGATGAAAACAGTCATCGGATTTGGCTCGCCGGGCAAGGCGGGTACCTATGCCGTCCACGGCTCGCCCCTTGGCGCGGCAGAGGCGGCGGCGACCAAAGAGGCGCTGGGCTGGGATGCAACTCCCTTTGAAATTCCGACCGATCTTGGCACCCAATGGCGCGGTATCGGCGCGCGGGGTGCAGATGCCCGCACGGCGTGGGAGGCGCGACTTGCCGCCCGTTCCGCCGCCGATCAGGCAGAGTTCAGGCGCCGCATGTCCGGCACCCTGCCCGCCGCTTATGATGTTGCGGTAAAGGCAGCCCGCGACGCGCTGTTCACCGCGCCGAAAAAGGCCGCCACCCGCAAGGCCAGCCAGATGGCGCTGGAAGCCCTCGCTCCCGCGTTGCCAGAGATGATCGGCGGCTCGGCCGACCTGACCGGCTCGAACCTGACCCGCGTTCCGGCGGTGGACAGCCAGTACACCCGCGAGGCCCCCGGTCGCTACATCGGCTATGGTGTGCGCGAATTCGGCATGGCGGCGGCGATGAACGGGTTGGGCCTGCATGGCGGCTTTATCCCCTATGGCGGCACGTTTCTGGTGTTTTCGGACTATTGCCGCAATGCCATTCGCCTGTCGGCGCTGATGGGTCTGGGCACGATATATGTGATGACGCATGACAGCATTGGCCTTGGCGAAGACGGCCCGACCCACCAGCCCGTGGAACACATGGCGTCCTTGCGGGCGATCCCGAACCTGACCGTCTTCCGTCCCGCCGATACCATCGAAACACTGGAGGCCTGGGATATTGCCATCCGCAACCGCCACATCCCGTCGCTGCTGGCGCTGTCGCGGCAGGATGTTCCGCAACTGCGGCTGGAGGCAGGCGCAGAGAACCTGACCGCCAAGGGGGCCTATGTGCTGCGCCAGTTCGGGGCGGGCCGCGATGTGACCCTGATCGCCACCGGCACCGAAGTGGCGCTGGTGGTCGAGGCGGCAGAGGCGCTGCATGGTCAGGGCCTGTCGGTCGCCGTGGTGTCGATGCCGTCGTGGGAGCTGTTCGAGGCGCAGACAGAGGCCTACCGCGCCGAAACCCTTGGCACTGCCCCGCGCATCGCGGTGGAGGCCGCGGGCAAGTTCGGCTGGACGCGCTATGTCGCCAGTGAGGCGGATGTGATCGGCATGCCCGGCTTTGGCGCCTCGGCCCCGGCAGAGCGGCTGTATCAGGAGTTTGGCATCACCAAAGAGGCAATAGTTGCCCGCGCCCTTACCCTGACGGGCAAGTGATCAGGCAACCAGCGCCCTTGCGGTCGGCTCATCGGTGATCAGGCCGGTCAGCCGCCCGCTTTGCAGAACGGCACGGATCGCGGCCACTTTCTGCACGCCTCCGGCGATGGCCACGATGTGGCTATGCGCCGGGCCGTCAAGATCAACCGCCAAAGTGCGGGCGGTCAGCGTGGTTTCCAGCACCCGGCCACGGGCGTCGAAGAAATGGCCAAGCATTTCGCCCATACCGCCGCCTGCATT
>CALRKX020000258.1:0-4436 GCA_943368305.1 Erythrobacter sanguineus | reverse complement strand
GGCCTCGCGCTGGTTGGCGTGGTGCCACTGGTGATACTCTGGCGAGGCGATCAGCCATTTCAGCGGGCCGATCGTGATGCGGGTATTCGAATGAAGCCACAGCGACTGCACCTGAAAGATCAGGCTGAACAGCACCATGGCAGGAGCCGAAAACCCCAGGCAGAACACCGGGAACAGCGACAGCGTGTTGGTGAATATCTGGTCGAACGGATGAACCCGATGCGAGGCGAGCCAGTCCATCTCTTCGATGCTGTGATGCACCGAATGGAATTTCCACAGCGCCGGAATGGCATGCGACAGCCGGTGCGCGGTGTAATAGCCGATGTCAGCCACCACCAGAACACCGATCACCTGCGCCCACAGCGGCAGGGCGCGCACCCAATCGGTTGCCGAATGGGGCACAGCCCAAGTGTAGGCCGCCATCAGCCCGCCAACCACCACCACCGATCCGGCCCGGATCAGGAAATGGTTGAACATCAGATGCGTCAGGTCCAAAAGCCAGCCATGGCGCAGGATGCGCTGCCCGGAATGCAGCGGCAACAACCGCTCCAGCGGGATGAAGATGCAGGCAAGGACAAGAAGCGCTGTGTAGTTCACGGTAGCCCTTCGATGCCTGCTGGGAATGGGAACGTCGAAGCGTATAATTTTACCGGCAATGTGGCCAAACTAGGGGGGTGGCATGGACGACTGCGCACCAATTGAGGGCCGACTTGATCCAGCCCCGGCACATCGTGGCAAAATTTCAGCGCGGAAGAGGAAAACAGCCGGTGAAAGCCCCAATGTCCGATCTTGACCGGTTTGATCATGCGATCCTGCGCATTCTGGCGGTCGATGGCCGCATCACCGCAACCGAGCTGGCGCGCCGCATCGGCCTGTCGAAATCACCCACGCAAGCGCGGCTGAAACGGCTGGAAGAGGCGGGAGTGATCACCGGCTACCGCGCCATTCTGGACCCGATCCGCATGGGTCAGGCCCATGTCGCCTTTGTCGAGGTGCGGCTTTCCGACACGCGCGAGGCGGCCTTGCAGGCCTTCAACCGCGCCGTGCTGGCGGTGCCAGAAATTGAGCAATGCCACATGATCGCCAGCCGGTTCGACTATCTGCTCAAGGTCCGCACCGCCGACATACAGGATTATCGCCGCGTGCTGGCCGAACGGATCAGCGCCCTGCCCCACGTGGCGGGCACCTCGACCTATGTCGCGATGGAGGCGGTAAAGGAAGTTTCCTGAAATCCCGCAATCGCGCCCATCGCGCCCTATTGCCGCCATTTTCGTGAACGATCATTGTGCGAACTATGATGGCGCAGGGGCAGGAAATGCGGTTGATCAGGCGGGTCTGGCCTTTGGTTGCGTGGCTTTTGGTAGCGGCGGGCGCAGGTTCGGCGTTGCAGGCGCAGCAACAGGCGCCGCAACAAGAGGCGTCGTTCGGACGGGTAACGCTGGGCTGGGGCCGCTTTTTCTACAACGATCTTCTGGGCGACGGGCATGACCGCTGGCAGACCGGCGGTTATACCGTCAGCATCCTGCGTGGCGACCGCTTTGACGGCCATCTGCCTGACCGGCCTGGCCGGATTCTGGAATACCGTCTGGCCGCCAACATCATCGCGCCCGCCAGCCTGACGTCGCCAGAACCCGATGACCGTCGCTATGCCGGCACCCTCGGGCTGGGGGTGCATACGCCGTGGCAATGGCGCGGAACCGAATTTTCGCTGGGCGCTGATCTGGTCGTGACCGGGCCGCAGACCGGCGTCGGACGGTTTCAACGCTGGGCGCATGAGGTGCTGGGGCTGGATAAGCCCGAAGTTCTGGGCAACCAGATCGAGGACGGGTTCTACCCCACCTTGGTCGCCGAGGCCGGGCGCACCCTGCCGCTGGCGGGTGGCCGCCTGCGCCCCTTTGCCGAACTGCGCGCCGGCGACGAAAGCCTGATCCGGCTGGGGGCCGATCTCAGCTTTGGTCAGGTTGGCGCCGATGATCTGATGGTGCGCGACAAGACCACCGGCCAGCGCTATCGCGGCGCGGCGGGCACCTATCGGCAGGGCGTTGCCCTGACGCTGGGCGGCGATGTGGCGCATGTCTTTTCCAGCGTCTATCTGCCCGCAGGTGAAACGGCCAGGCTGCGCGCCGACCGCTATCGCCTGCGCGCCGGACTGAACTGGCAGGGCAAGAAAAGCACCCTGTTCTACGGGCTGACCTACCTGTCGCCCCAGTTCGAACAGCAATCCGAAGGCCAGGTGGTCGGCGGACTAAGCCTGCACGTGAAGTTCTGACCGCAAGCTGTTGTTTTGCTCAAGGAAACTTGTTCTGTTGCAGAAATGCAATAGCGCATTCCTCGCGAAATTGTTAACGTGCAAGCAATAATAAGAATGAGCAGGCAAAACAGGCATGAAGACGGGCTCCCTGGGCACGTTTGTCATTTCCTGGTCGCAGACAGAAGTAGATGGCCTTCGGGCCGCGTCGCTGGACGTTCTGGCGGTTGGTGCCACTTGGCGCTGGACCGGGGCAGCCGTGCGCGTGGACGGACCGCAGGGCCTGTTGCTACTGGAGGCGGCGGAAGGGGCGGCAGACATACGGATGCGCGCGGCACGCATGGTGCGGCGTCTGGTCGGTGCGGCGGTGGGAACCGCGCCGGTCGAACAGGACACGGACGAGGCGCTGGTTCAGGACCAGAGCTTTGTGGTCACCGACGGGCATCACAGCTTTACCATCACCCTGATCCCGGTGCCCGATACCGGCGCGCGGCTGTTGATGGTGGTGGGCGATCTGCCGCCGCCCGATCAGGATTTGTGGGTGGTGCGCACCGCGATCGACCGCGCCCCGGCTGCGGGCGCGCGTGCCTCTGGCGGGGTGATCTGCTTCACGCCCGATACCCGCATTGCCACGCCTGAAGGCCCCCGCATGATCCAGAATCTGCGGCAAGGTGACCTGATCCTGACGCGCGACAACGGCGCGCAACCCGTGATGTGGTCTGGCCATCGCCGCATGTCGGGGGCGCGGCTGTATGCCATGCCCCATCTGCGCCCGATCCGCTTTCGCACCGGGGCCCTTGGCATCGACCGCCCCGATCAGGAGCTGGTCGTCTCGCCACAGCACCGGATGCTGATCAAGGGGGCAGCGGCGCTGGCGCTGTTCAACACGGCAGAGGTTCTGGTCAAGGCCGAAGATCTGCTGAACGACGCCACCATCACCGTCGATCATACGATGCGTGAGGTGACCTATGTTCATGTGATGCTAGAGGCGCATAACATCGTCTGGGCCAACGGGATCGAGACGGAAAGCTTCCACCCCTCGAACACTGCGCTGGATATGATCGACCCGGCCCAGAGGGAAGGGCTGCTGGCCCTGCGCCCCGACATCGCCGTGGACCCGCACCGCTATGGCGATTACGCCCGGCGCAACCTGTCGGGATCAGAGGCGGCGATCCTGCGGCACGAAATGGCGCATTGAGCGATGCAGGAAAGGGGGGCATGCCCCCCTTTCCTTTCCATGCGCGCCCTGTCAGCAAGGGCGGATGACACCCCCGATCTGGCTGCGCCTTGCCCCCGTCCTGTTTCTGATCCTGTGGTCGCTTGGCTTTCCGGTGGCCAAGCTGGCACTGGGCCATGCGCCGCCCATCACCCTGCTGGCATTGCGCTATGTGCTGGTTCTGGCGGCACTGGTGCCGGTGGCGCTGGTGGTGCGCCCGCCCTTTCCGCAGGGCTGGCGGGCGGTCGGGCATGTGGCGCTGGTCGGCTTTCTGATTCAGGTCGTCTATTTCGGCCTGTGTTACTTCGCCTTTCGTCTGGGGGTATCCGCCGGAGGCGTTGCCATTATCGTCTGCCTGCAACCGGTTCTGGTCGGCCTTGCCGCGCCGCGGTTCGTCGGTGAGGCGGTGGGTCCGCGCGTCTGGCTGGGGCTGGGGCTGGGGCTTCTGGGGGCCGCGCTGGTCATCCTTGGCCGTTCGGCCATTGCCGCCGAAAACCTGACCGGCATTGCCCTGACCTTTGGCGCCCTGCTTGGCATTACCGGTGGCACCCTGTGGGAAAAACGGTTCGGCGTCAGCCATCATCCGGTGGCCGCGAACCTGATCCAATATGCTGTGGGCGCGGCCTGCACCCTGCCGCTCGCGCTGGTAACCGAGGATGTCACGGCCATCCACTGGACGGGCGAATTTGCCGTGACGCTGGCCTATCTGGTGCTTGGCAATTCCATCCTGGCCATGTCGCTTTTGCTGGCGATGATCCGGGCCGGAGAGGTGGCCCGCGTTTCGGCCCTGTTCTACCTGGTGCCCGCGCTGTCGGCGCTGTGCGCCTGGCCCCTGCTGGGCGAGGCGATGCCCCCCATGGGCTGGGCGGGCATGGCGGTGGCTGGCCTTGGCGTTGCCATGGCCAGCAAGCGCGCCGTCAGACCAGCCCCGGCGGAACGCTGACACCCAACCGTGCGGCAAGGGCGGCCATC
>CALRKX020000257.1:0-4452 GCA_943368305.1 Erythrobacter sanguineus | reverse complement strand
GCATGTACATTACGGCGTCGGCCACCTCCTCGGGGTCGATCAGCGCGCCGTTTTCCTTTGCTTTGCGCAGGTTTTCCTCTGGCCAATCGGCCAGCAGCGCCGAGATGACCGGGCCGGGCGACACCTGACCCACGCGGATGCCCTGCTTGTTCAACTGCCGCCGCATGGTTTGCACAAAACACGTCATCGCCCATTTCGAGGCAGAATAGACCGGCTCCCACTGGATCGGCATATGCCCGGCGACAGAGGCGGTCACGATGATGTCGCCTGTGCCGCGCGCCTGCATATGGGGGATGACGTCGCGCACGTTCTTCATCACCGCGTTGACGTTCAGGTTCAACATGCGGTCGATTGTGTCGGTATCCGTCTCGATCAGATCGCCGCCGATATAGCTGCCGGCATTGCAATGCAGAATGTCGATCTGTCCGACCTTGGCCAGAATCTCGGGCACCATGGCCGAACAGCTTGCTGCATCCAGAAGGTTGGTCACCTGCGCCACGGCATTCTGGCCAAGTTCGGCGGTCAGCTTGTCCAGCGCGGATTTGTTGTAATCCACCATCACCACCTTTGCGCCAGCGTCCAGCAGCGCGCGCGTGGTGGCAAGGCCAATGCCAGAGGCGGCCCCCGTGATGGCGGCAACCTTGCCTTCCATGGATTTGGTCATCTTCAGTCTCCGGTAGGGTTGAAAGGGTCAGACAGCCAGAAAGCCGCCGTCAATCGGCAGGACGGCCCCGGTGACAACCGGCGCATCGTCGGACAGCATCAAGGCAATGGTGCGGGCGACGTCCTCCACCTCGGCAAAGCGGCCAAGGGGGTGTCGCACCATCATCGGATCTTTCTTTGCCGGTTCCGACCACGCAGCGGCGGCCAGTTCGGTCATGGTAACGGTGGGCGCCACCGCATTGACGCGGATGCCATGGGGGCCAAGCTCCTTTGCCATCACCCGGGTAGCCCCCTCCAGCCCGGCTTTGGAGGCGGCATAGACCATGTGCCCTTCAAACCCGCGATGCCCGGCGATGGAGGTGACGTTCACGATCACCCCGCCCCCGCCCGCCGCAACCCGGGCGCGGGCAAATTCCTGCGCGCAGATCAGGGCGGCCCGCAGGTTGATGCCCATGACAGCCTCATACCCGGCCTCGGTCATGTCCAAAACACCTTCCAGCACGTTGGTTCCGGCGCAGTTGATCAGGAAATCAGCCGTTCCAGCAGCCTTCATCGCGGCGCGGGCGGCAGCATTGTCGGCCAGATCAACCCTGATCCCCACCGCCCCACAATCGGCTGCCAGCGCATCAAGATCGCCCTGTGTCCGCGCCATTGCGATGACGCTGGCCCCGCGCGCCGCCATGATCTGCGCACAGGCCCGGCCGATACCTTTGCCCGCGCCGGTGACGATGACGGTTTTTCCTGCAAAATCAGCGGTCATTTCCATTTTCCTATTTCGGCGGGCGGGGCGCTAGGGCGCCTTGGCCAGCAACAACTCTGCCGTCACATCATCGGTGACCAGCGTATCGACCAGCCCACGACGACAGGCGGCGCGAATAATATCGACCTTGTGCGGACCGGCGGCGGACAGGATCTTTTCCGGCACCTTCAGCACCTTGTTCAGCGGCATCCCGATGGCGCGGTCATCAATCGCCTGCGAGACGGAATTGCCGTCCTTGTCCAGAAACTGGCCCAGCACATCGCCAATCGCCCCCGAGGCTTTCAGGTCTTCGACGGTCAGTCCCTGCGGCAAGCCATGCGACACGAGAAACGACTTTTCCGAGACGTTGGAGCAGGTCAGCAGCACCGCATTCAACGTATCGAACTTGCGGAAATGGTCCTGCATGGATCCCTGCGACAGGAACAGATCGCGGTCGATGCCCTGTGACAGATAGATAGGCGCGGTCAGGATGGAGTAATGCGCGCCCAACACATCGGCAAACCCCGACGCGATGCCAAAGGAATTGAAGGTCGATCCCTGCGCGGTGCCGCCCAGAATGGACACCACTTCCAGATCGGGGTGCGACTGGCGTTGCAGGCGGCGGATGGCGGAATCCAGCGTCAGTCCCCAGGACACGCCAAACGAGGTCCACTCGGCCACGCGCAGCCGTTCTGTCAGATGTTCGGCCAGGGCCGCCCCGACCGAGCGGTGAAATTCATAGTCGCTGTGGTTGGCAGGGCAGACGATGGCCTGCCTGATCTGCAATTCTGCCATCAGCCGCTTTTGCAGTTCAAACCGTGGCAGGAACGGCGATTCTATCGAAATTTTGACGATGCCCAACGCCTTGGCGCGTTGGATAGCCTGATTCACGCGCAGCCGGGTCACGTCCATGATCCGGGCGGTTTCGGCCTGGGTCATCTCGTTCACATAGTAGTGCCAGCAGACTTCAGCGATGAATTCCTCGCCGTCCGCCACAGGTTCCCGCGGCATGGTTTTATCCTTTCCGATGTCCGGATTGGCCTACGCCGATAGCCCGTTCATCGCAACAACCGTGCCACATCTATCAAGTGTATGGCAATAGATACATATGAAAATTTTCACTTGCGCGAAAACGCATACATATGCATTTTGCTGCCAGGGGGAAGATGCGATTCGAATGGAAGGGACCGTTCGGACCGCTGTCTGCCTCTGCAAAAAACCAGGGGAGGAGACCCGAATGAACTTTGCTCTCAAGCTCAGCGCGTCCGTGCTGGCGTTGACGGTTGCCGCGTCTGCGGTGTTCGCGCAGGATGCGGAGTGGTGGAAAAAGGCGGCAGAACCCTATCAGGGCGTCACGCTGCACGGCGTGACCGAATCCTCGCCGCCCTCGAACTACATCCGCGAGGTGCTGGCTCCGCAGTTCGAACAACTGACCGGAATCCGGGTCGACGTGGAAACCACATCCTGGGACCAGATGTTTGACAAGGCGATCAAGGACATGGAGGCCGGGACCGGTATCTATGACATGGTCTATATCGAACAGGATATCATCTATTCGTATCTGGCCAGGAACTTCCTGACCGACCTGACCGGCCTGCTGGCCGACAAGCCTGACCTGAAGGCCCCGACCTACGACGAGGCGAACTTCACCACTTTCGCCAACTATTTCAAAGACGCCAAAGGCCACCTTTACGGCGTGCCGATGGAGGCCTTCATCAAGATCTATCTCTACCGCACTGACCTGTTCACCGATCCGGCCATCATGGCCGCCTACAAGGCGCAGACCGGCAAGGATCTGGCACCAGCCAAGACCCACGAAGATTATACCGCCATTGCCAAGTTCTTCTATGAATACGGCAAGGCCAACAATCTGGAATTGTGGGGCACCACGGTGCAGGGCCACACCGGGCACCCGGCGTCGTGGTATGAATATTTTGAATCGGTTGCGCCCAGCTTTGGCATCTACAACTGGGGCATCGACGCCAATAACAACTATGCCGCTACGGTCGAGCATGGTGGCACGATGAACTCGGACACCGCCAAGCAGGCGCTGCAATGGTGGCTGGATCTGCGGCAATACGCCCCGCCGGAAACCGATCAGTCGACCTGGACCGAAACCGGCACCACCTTTGGCGCTGGTCGCGTGGCGCAAGGCCTGATCTATGGCGAAAACGCGGGCTGGATTGCGGCGGATGCCGAAAAGTCGCTGGTCACCGGCAAGGTGGGCGTCGCATTGCCGCCGCTGTCGGATGGCGTGATGGAGGCTGCCGAGGCAGGCAAGGGTTACATCGGTTACTATGACGGTGGCGCCTTCGGTCTGCCCGCAACCTCGAAGAACAAGGAAGCCGCAGCCCTGTTCCTGCAATTCATCGGCCAGAACGAGGTACAGCCTGACTGGGCCGTTGCCGCGCCGCGCGTGACCAATACCGCAACCTATGACGATCCGAAGGTTGTAGAGATGGACGCCAAACTTGGCGGTTACTACAGCATGCTGAAGAACGATGGACACCTGTTCGCAGGCGCTCCGCCCTATCCGTTCCACGCCCAGCTTCGCGAAGCGACCGCGCCGACCTTCTTCAAGATCCTGACCGGCGAACTGAGCGCGTCCGATGGTCTTGACCAGATGGCGGCCATCACCGAAGCGACTCTGACAGAGCTTGGCTACCGCAAGTAAGCAGGCCCCTGTCGTGCCGACGGGCCGCCGCTGCAACCACGGCGGCGGCCCTGCAATCTGATCGGACCCGTCGCGGTCCGGCCAAAACCTATCGGTCAATCCAACAAAACTAGAAGGGGCGAAGCCTATGCAATCCAATCGGCTTGGCTGGATCTTGCTGGCACCGACGCTGGTGATCTTGTTCGCATTCGGGGTTTTGCCCTTTGTCTACGTCTTGTGGGTGTCCTTCCACCAATGGAACCCCTTTGCGGTCGATCCGACCATGGTGTTCAACGGTGCCGACAACTTCCGCAAGATCGTCTTTGACGCCGATTTCCTGAACTCGGTCGGCGTGACGGTGATGTTCGTATTTTTCGCGGTGATCTCGGAACTGATC
>CALRKX020000256.1:0-4458 GCA_943368305.1 Erythrobacter sanguineus | reverse complement strand
CGTTCAACGTCAGAGACTCGGAAGACATCGACACCGGCGATGCTGATATCGAGCGCCTCAATTCTCTCGCTTGGCTGAACTCCCAAGTCCTTTCGCAACTGCTGGGCCATCTCTTCCATTTCAGTTTTCGAAAGCGCAATCGACGGCGCCAGCTCCGCGTCAGACGGCGGGCTGGTTAGCAGTTCAGAAGCGTTTGGCCGGTGGCTAGCTTTGATGCTGCTCGCGGCAGTAAGCAGACAATGGATTGTCTTCGCCCGAACGTTCTTGCCAGCGCGAAAATGGACTAGGGCGACATTTTCAAAGATCAGACCTGCGTCGCGGGCATCGTCCCCCAGCCAGTCCATGATTCGGATCGACGAATTGTTGTCCGGCTCACCCTCGCCGCGTTCAATCCGCGCGAGAGATGAAAAACTCACACCGATCCGCTCAGCGAGCGCTCGAATGCTAAGCCCTTCTGTTTCCCGCTTTTTTTTAAGTGCAGCGACCAGCGCTGCTTTGTCCGTCTTCATGTTTTAGCCGTGCGTTTCGCACACCTTGACACGGCGTGCGATCCTCCCCTATCGTGCTTCTAACACAGGCTCGCACAACTGAGAAGTCGGCCTGATGAAGTCAACCGAGAGGAGTCAACATGTCGAAGAGAATCCACGTCGTGCCGCACAGCCAAGGCTGGGCAACCAGGCGCGAAGGCGCGAGCCGCGTCAGCTCCATCCATACCACGCAGACCGCTGCAACACAGCAAGCGCGTACCACCGCCATCCGCGAACGCGGAGAGGTGATCATCCATCGCCCCAACGGGCAAATCCGGGATGCCAATTCCTATGGGAACGATCCGTATCCCCCCAAAGGTTAGGAGTAGAAAATGGATATCATGAAAGACACCAAGACCGTCACCATCATCGTTGAAGGCACTCCTCATGAGTGGCCGAAGAACAGCGAAATCACGTACAGCCAGCTCGTCGCGCTGGAGTTTCCCGATTTCGCGCAACACCCCGAAACGACCTATTCGATCAAGTACACCAAGGGGCAAGGAAACAAGCCGGAGGGCATTCTGGTCGCCGGCGGCTCGGTGAAAGTCAAGGAAGGGATGATCTTCAATGTCTCGGCAACTGGCCAGTCATAACGACGATATCCGACGCCTGATCGAGAAGGGGTTCGCGGTCAGCGAGGACAGCAACTATCTCGTGGTCCGTGACATCCCTTACATTAACGCAAGTCTTGAGCTGGCGACCGGTGCGTTCGTTGCAACACTGGTCGCCATCGACGAACACAGAGTTCAGCAGGATGATCACCAGGTCTGGTTCGCTGGCGGCGTTCCTCACGGACTTGATGGCAAACCGATCCCAAATCTCGGGGGCGGCCCTTGCTCTCTCCATCTCAGCCCGGCGGCTTCGGATGTCCACGTGGAGCGCCGATTTTCCAACAAGCCATTGATCGCCCAACGGTTTGCGGACTTTTTTGAGAAGATCCAGAGCTACACGAGTATTATCGCCGGTCCGGCGATGGAGCGCTTCGGCGCAACTCCTTACACTTTCCGAGTAGCGGCCGAAGTTGCCCAGGATCCAATTTTCAAATTTCGCGATACTCTGACTAGCCGAGCGGAAATCACCGACCTGGCCACCTGCTTCCGCGACGAGATTGTTGCCGTGATCGG
This sequence comes from Erythrobacter sanguineus, assembly GCA_943368305.1. Taxonomy (GTDB): domain Bacteria; phylum Pseudomonadota; class Alphaproteobacteria; order Rhodobacterales; family Rhodobacteraceae; genus Fuscibacter. Next base: position 2,807 of record CALRKX020000256.1, on the reverse strand, counting down.
CCTTGGTGGAACAGGCAGTTACGTCTTAGACTTCATGGTGAAGACTCCCGTTTTGGAAGTCCGTGCGTTTGATGCCGACCGGTTCCATGTTCACAACGCCTTTCGATCGCCAGGACATGTCGACCCATCGGAGTTCGACAAGTCTAAGGCCGAAGTCTACCTCGCCCGATACGACAACTTCCGTCACGGGCTCTCGACGAAAGCGACCTTCATTGACGGTTCGTCAGACGACGAGCTAAGCGGCGTGACTTTCGCTTTCGTTTGCGTCGACAAGGGCGCGGCACGGGCGGAGATTTTTCGGGCACTAATGGAGCGGAAGATACCGTTCATTGACGTCGGGATGGGGTTGAAGAGGAAGGATCAGGGCTTGGGCGGCATGTTGCGTGTCACCTATTTTCCGTCTGAACGCAGCGAAGAAGTGATGCGCAAGTCCCACGCGCCGCTGCAAGATGATCCGGAAGACCTGTACCGTGCGAAAGTGCAGATTGGCGAATTGAATGCTTTGAATGCCTCTCTTGCCGTAACGCGGTACAAGCAGTTGCGCGGATTCTACAAGGATGTGTCCGATTGGGAAAACCTTCTGTTCGATACGACTGATTTGAAGACTGTGGGAGTGTCCACCCGTGAGGACTGAACACTTTGCGCTGCAGTCCGTCCATTACATGCCAAAACTGCTGGAAGCAGGTATTCTTTATGTGTCCGAGGAGTTCCATACCTCAGCCCATCTATGCGCCTGTGGGTGCGGGCAGAAGGTCCGAACACCCCTTGGCCCAACTGAGTGGACTATCAAGGAAGATTCGCGCGGACCAACCCTTCGCCCTTCTGTTGGAAACTGGCAACTGCCCTGCAAATCCCATTACTTGATCACAAATGGGAGCGTCCAATGGTCCAATCAGTGGACCGATAAGCAAATCCACGCGGGGCGACAGAAGGAACATGCCAGGCGGACCGCATTCTATGAAGCACAAAAGCCTAACGCGTCTTGGTGGGACCTCGTGCTAAACTTTGTGCGCCGCAAGCTAGGTTTGTGAAAGAAGTGGGCTCGCAATGAACTCGAGACGTTGCTCGACTCCCCAGCGTAGATCCGACTTGTCGTTGGACACGACTTCCCCCCACGCACAACCGTGCGCATTAAAACTATGCGCGCCCAATAACTGGGCCTCCGATGACCCTAGGGCCTAGGCTTCGGTTTTTCAACGCAAATCGGGCGAACAGATAGCGATAATGGACCGCCACTGCATCGTGGCGCGCTCGTCTGGTCTAAGCTTCAGTCGACGTATCCGCGGCGCTTCTTCACCGCGGCGAGTTTCATCAACGCCGTGATGGCCTTGCCTTCATCGGGGTGAGTCTCGACCATCATCTGGCCCCGAAAGCCGATCCGGCCCCATTCCCGCACGAGGTTGGCGCGACCAAACAAGTCGCGCTGCACACTCAGCCGATAGAAGCGACGCATGTTGCGCGCCAGATCGATCCGGCGCATCTGAACGTCGGTCGGGAAGACATCGAGCTGGATTGGGCTGTGGTACATGTAGTGATCGATCGAGGTTTTCACCACAATATCAGGTGGAAGTCTGCGCTTCCACCTCGATTTCCCTGCAAGAGGAAAAGGGGGCTCAAGCCCCCTTCTCGAACTTCATGACCGGGATGCCGAGCTTTTTGGCCTTGTCGGCGAGGTTCTCCTGGATGCCATTGCCCGGGAAGACGAGGACGCCCACCGGCAGAACATCGAGCATGGCGTCGTTGCGCTTGAAGGGGGCGGCCTTGGCGTGCTTGGTCCAGTCAGGCTTGAAGGCCACCTGCGTCACGCCCCGGGAATCGGCCCATTTGGCAGCGATGAGTTCTGCGCCCTTGGGGCTTCCCCCGTGCAAGAGCACCATATCGGGATGTTTGGTCCGGACCTGGTCAAGCTTGCCCCAGATCAGGCGGTGATCGTTGAAGTCAGTCCCACCGGTAAGGGCAACCTTGGGGCCTGCGGGGAGCATCACCTCGGTCTCCGCGCGGCGCTTGGCGGCGAGGAAGTCGCGGCTGTCGATCAGCGCCGCGGTCATGTGCTGGCGGTTCACCATCGAGCCGGTGCGGGGGCGCCAGGTTGAGCCCGTGTGATGGACAAACTCGGTGGCGGCGTGATCGCGCATCATGTCCATGCAGTTGCGCCGTTCGATCAGGGTCAGGCCTTCGGCTGTCAGGCGCTCGAGTTCGGTGGATTTCACCTCGGAGCCGTCCTGCTCGCGCTGGAGGCGGCGCTGCGCCTGCTCGTTCTCATCGAGCGACCGCTCGATCCGGGCAGTGGCGCGGTGGAAGAGGTTGACCTGGCCCCAGAGCACCTCTTCGAGGTCGGGTTCCATACGGGTGTCTTCCAGGGTCGCGACGAGGGCATCGAAGATGTCGGCGACGGCGACCGCAAGGCGCTGCCCATCGGGCATCGGGCGCGGATCGGGCTCATCAAAGGGGCGATAGCCATAGAGCTGCAGCTCGTCGAGTGCATGGGCGGTCTGGGATGCGGTGTGGGCGGGTTCATACGCGTCGTCGTGAGTCTGGATCGTCATCGGTTCTTGCCTCCGGGCCTGTCTCGTCCGCGCGTCATCCCGCGCGGCCTTCATGGGCTGCGAAAGCTGTCACGGGGGCCGCCCCTTCACCCCCTTTCGGGGCCGGAACGCATGTGGAGGAGGACGGGGGGCGGCTGATTTGTCTCGCGATGCAAAGGCGGGGCTCGTCCCCGCCGGCGGAAATCAGTCGCCCCCCGTCCTTGAAGGGGCGGCACCTTCGACGGCCGCCTGCCCATCTCTTGAAGGCCGCTCGGGTGACGG
>CALRKX020000255.1:0-4469 GCA_943368305.1 Erythrobacter sanguineus | reverse complement strand
TGCCGGTCTCGAGGATATCACCGGGGGTGAGTTTCGCATCAATGGCACCCTGATGAACGATATCGCCCCCTCGCGCCGGGGCATCGCCATGGTGTTTCAGTCCTATGCACTTTACCCGCATATGACCGTGTTTCAGAACATGGCCTTCGGTCTGGAGATCGCGGGCATGAACAAACAGGAAATCACCCGCCGGGTGGAAAAGGCCGCCGCCTCGTTGCAGCTTGGCCCCTATCTTGACCGCTATCCCAAGGCCTTGTCAGGCGGGCAACGTCAGCGTGTGGCGATTGGCCGGGCGATCACGCGCGAGCCATCGGTTTTCCTGTTTGACGAACCGCTCTCCAATCTTGATGCCGCCCTTCGCTCTGCCACCCGGGTCGAGATTGCCAATCTCAAGAAATCCATGCCCGGAACAACGATGATCTATGTCACCCATGATCAGGTAGAGGCGATGACCCTGGCCGATCGCATCGTGGTGCTGCGGGGCGGCAAGATCGAACAGGTGGGTCGCCCGATCGACCTGTATCGCAATCCGGCAAACCTGTTTGTTGCAGGCTTTATCGGCGCGCCCGCGATGAACATTCTGGAGGCCACTGTCGAAAGCACCGGCAAGCCGACGCGGCTGCGCCTGCGCGACGGGCGGGGGCTGGACCTGCCCGTCGAAACCCCTGCCACGCTTGCCGGCCACACCGCCCACCTTGGCATTCGGCCAGAGGATCTGAGGTTGGTGCAAGACGGCACCTCTGCCCCATTGTCGGGCCGCGTCGATCTGATCGAGCAGTTGGGCGAGGTGCAGCTTGCCCATGTCCGAACCACCACCGATAGCACCGTGATCGCCAAACTGCCCGGCGATGCCGACCTTGCCGAAGGCATGGCCATAGCGCTCGACTTCGCGCCCGCAGCCGCCCGGTTGTTCGACGCCAATGGCCTTCTTGTCGGTTGAATCTGTGACGGGCCGCGCCCGCCCTGATGGCTGGGGCGTGTCACGCGCGGCCTCATTGCCGTAAAAATCAGGCTTCCCTCACCCTGCCCAACGCGCTCATGGTTTCCCCATGGGGTGTCACGAAATGCGCAACCGCAGCCCGGGGGCAAGCTGGCCAAGAACGGTTTCGATCCGCTGCATCAGATGGGTCTTGATATAGCTGGCATGAAAGCTGCTGGGGGCGTGCAGGCACAAAACACCCTCTTCGTTCGAGGCTTGCAGCGTTGCAAACCAAGCGCGAAAGATCGCCGCGTCACCCTCTTGCAACTGCCGCGCCACCTGGCCCCACAGCGTGGCATCAGAAGGCATCGCGGCCTGCGGAAAGGGAATGACCTTGGCGCCCTGCCCCACGGCCTCCTCGGGCTGTTCCGGCTGCAAACGCTCTACCAGATCGGGACCAACCTTTTCCCATATCGCGCGGGTGTCTTCCAGAATGCGCGCCGTGCCCAGCCCGTAAAGCGTTACCCTGCCCCGTGCGGCGGCCCGCCGTTCCACCAACCACCCACGATCGCGGAAGGCCGCCATTTCCCGTTTTACCGTGCGCGGGTCCACCGACCACAGCCGCGCGATTTCGGTCTGGCCCACCGACAGATGGTCATTCTGCCAGTTGTAGCGCGCCGTGATCAGGCAGATCAGGCGCAGGGTCTGGCGCTGCAATCCCTTGTCCTGCGACAGGGCATAGACGCCCAGGATCGTCAGCAGATCGTATTTGCGCGCAGCCCCGCCGCGCCCGACGGCCTTCTTCATCAACATCGCTCTGCCCCTCGGTGACTTGACGCACCTTTGTCTGGCGATGATCCGTTACAAGAAAGACAACGCTAAGACCGATCCCGCCCGGATCAGCGTTGAAGCCCGCCTCTGCCTGCAATCCTGCAACGCTATTCGCCAGATTGATCGCATTAGCGTTGCGATGTGCGATTCTGTCAAGCGGATCATTGGCAAGCTGTGCCTGCACCCCCGCATTCCTCTGAAAGAGAATGGTTTCAATGGTATTGCGGGACATCCTGGCTGTCCCCCCATTTCAAGGGAATGTCCCCTCAACCGCTGGTGTGGCGCGGGCTGATGTCCCCCCAACAGAGCCATGGCCCGCCCGCTTTCCCTGTGCTTGACCCGAATCGGCCAAGGCCTTGCCGCAGCGGCGTATCTTCCCTGCGGGGAAGATGCTGGCACTATGTAACTTTCGTTTTGCCAGAAATGCAAATCCGGCGTATTTAGTAGTTTCATAAGAATTAGCGTCCCAAGAACGGAACCGGGCATGTATACCCATCAGGATCTCGCCGCTCTTCAGGCCCAGTCGCTGAAGATGCAAAGCCATATCCGCCGCCAGACCTTCTCGCCCGAGCATGAGAAGACCCTGCGGCGCTTTTCCAGTTGGGAGGTGTCGGAGCTGATCTTCAAGATCAACCAGTCCACCTTCCGTGGCCGGCTTGCGCAAGACCTCGACCTTCCCGGCGGGGAAGTCGAGGAGGATGGCCGCCAGCGCTGGTTCAGCCTTGCCGAGATCAATGAGATGCGGCGCAAGATCAAGATCAACCGCAGCACGCTGATGCCGCCGCGCCCGGCAAGGAAACGGGCGATCCGGGTGGCGATCTCGAACTTCAAGGGGGGGGCGGGCAAATCGACCGTGGCACTGCACATGGCCCATGCGGCCGCACTGGATGGCTACCGCGTGCTGGTGGTTGATTTCGACCCGCAGGCCACGCTGACCCATTCGATGGGCTTGCATGATGTCAGCGAGGAGCTGACCGTCTGGGGCATCATCGCGCGTGACCTGGTGCGAGAGACCGACCGGATGAACGCCGCCCCCCGCGCCGCCGAGTCGGGCACTGCCCTGCCCCAGCGCCGCCTGCCCGCCTCGGTCCGCGATCTGGGCCTGGGCGATCTGCGCGTGACCGACTTCATCCGCCCCACCGCCTGGCCGACCATCGACATCGTGCCCTCTTGCGCCAATGCTGCCTTTGTCGAATTCGCCAGCGCCCAATATCGCCACCTGAACCCCGACTGGTCGTTCTTTGCTTCGGTCTCGCGCTATCTTGATGCGCTGCCGCCCGATGCCTATGACCTGATCCTGTTCGATTGCCCGCCTGCCATTGGCTATCAGTCGATGAACGCGGTCTTTGCCGCAGATGTGCTCTATATTCCCTCTGGTCCCGGCTATTGGGAGTATGATTCCACCACCAGCTTCATCGGCCAGTTGGCCGAGGCGCTGGCCGATCTGGCCGCCGGGTTTGACGGCACCTTCCCTGCGGGGAAGATGCGGCTGCCCAAGGCCTTTCTCGACATCCGGTTCCTGATGACGCGGTACGAGCCGGGCAACGAATTGCATCGCGCGATGCTGGAAGCCTTCCGCAAGGTTTTCGGCGATACCGTCGCAAAAGAGCCGATCGAGATGACGCGCGCGGTTGAGCAATCGGGCCGCTTCCTGTCCTCGGTCTATGAGATCGATTATCGCACCATGACGCGCGAAACATGGCGCCGGGCCCGCGCCTCGTTTGACCGGGCCTATGACGAGTTTCGTGCCTGCTTTCTTGGGGCCTGGGACAAGCTGGAGGAAGAGCAATGAAAAAGCGCCGCACCTTCGATATCGAACTGCCGGAAGATCCGGAAACCTTCCCCGCGGGGAAAGAAGAGCCGTCGCGCCGCTCTCCCATGGCTGCCGCGATCACCGAAAACGCCGAATCCCTGCGCGACCGCCGCGCCGTGGAACAGGCGATCCGCGCCGAGAATGACACCCTGGCCGCCGAGCATGTGCGGATGAAGCAGCTTGGTCTGATGGTCGATCTGATCCCGCTGGAACAGATCGAGGCGTGGAAGCTGACGCGCGACCGGGCGCGGGGCGATGACCTTGAGCTGGCCGAGCTGGTGGCGTCGCTGCGTGACATCGGCCTGTCAAACCCGATCCGGGTCGAGCAGCGCGCCGATGGCCGGTATGAGTTGATTCAGGGCTATCGTCGGCTGTCGGCCTATCGCCAATTGCTGGCAGAGACCGGCGATACCGACAGTTGGGGCCGGATTCCGGCGGGTATTCTTCCCCGCGGGGAAGATCTGGAAAGCCTCTATCGCCGGATGGTCGATGAAAATCTGGTGCGCAAGGACATCTCTTTTGGCGAAATGGCGATGCTGGCGCTGAACTATGCCCGTGATCCCGGCACCAAAGAGAATGATCCCGACCGCGCCGTGGCCGAGCTGTTCCAGTCGGCGGGCTATCAAAAGCGCAGCTATATCCGCCAGTTCATCCGCCTGATGGCCCGGCTGGGCGAGGATCTGGCCTTTGCCCAGCATATTCCGCGCGCGCTGGGTCTGCGGTTGGCAGCCGTGCTGGACGAGCGGCCAGAGGTGGTGGCACAGATCCGCGCCGTGCTGAAGGATTGGGACAACCGATCCGTCAATGACGAGTTGGAGATTCTGCGCAAGGCGGCGGGGCTTGCCAGTGTTGCGGGCGAGGGGGGCGACGAGCCGATCAGCACACAGCCCTTGCCCAAGGCCGCGG
>CALRKX020000254.1:0-4486 GCA_943368305.1 Erythrobacter sanguineus | reverse complement strand
GTGCCAGGCTCTCCCACGCCACCGATATGACCGAATTCGCCGTTATTTTGCAGGATCGCCACCTCGAAAGCCGGAGTTTGATGCAAGCGCAGAGGTTCGTAATCGTAGAAATTGCTTTCGACAACCTGCTGATCGGCAAAGGTGATTGCACCCTTCACCGCCGCTGACAGCCCATAGATCATGGCCCCCGTCATCTGCGCCTCGATGATGGAAGGGTCCATCGCCAGACCGGGGTCACAGGCGATCCAGGCGCGGGTCATGGCGATGCCCTGTGGTGTCTGTTGCACCTCCAGCACCTGCGCAACCGGCGTGCCGAAAGAATAACAGAACGCGACCCCGCGCCCAAAGCCGGGCCGCTTGAGGTTATCCCAGCCGGACATGTCGCGCACTTTTTGCAGCACGGTGGCAGAGGGCGCGTGCGTTTCCTGCATCAGATCAAGCCGGAAGGTCAGCGGGTCGGCCAAGGCCGCATGGGCCATCTCATCAATGAAGCTTTCCAGAAAGAACGCATTCATCGAATTGCCGACCGAGCGCCAGAAGCCCAGGGGCACGCTCAGGTCCGAGAGGTGGCCATCATACCGATAGTTCGGCAGGCCATAGGGCTGATCGAAACCACCCTCGACCGAACCCCGGTCAGGGCCGGGTGGCGAAAAGCCCATCAGCCGCCCCAGCGCATTGCGTGCGGCCGACGGAACGGCCGTCCGTCCCCACAGCGCCGTTGCCTTGCCGCCCTCGATCCGGCCGGTCAGGCGGGCGATAGCGGCGGGGCGGTAGTAATCCTGGGTAATGTCCTCTTCGCGGCTATAGGTCAGCTTGACCGGCGTTCCCGGAAATTCCTGTGCCACACGCGCCGCCAGAACGGCCGGAACCGGATCGGTCCGCCCGCCAAAGCCCCCACCCATCATCGGGGTATGCAGCGTAACCTTGTCGGCCCCGATCCCGGTCGCAGCAGCGCAGGCATCACGGGTAAGAATGGGGGCCTGATTGCCGCACCAAACCTCCAGCGTGCCATCGGATTTCAGCCATGCGGTGGCATTCAACGGCTCCATCGCGGCATGGGCAAGAAAGGGAATACGGTATTCCGCCTCGATCACGTGGCCCCTGGCCAGATCAACCTCTACATCGCCGTCATCGCGCAGACGGGAATTGGGGGCGTCCGCAAAGGCCTTTGCGATCGTTTCCAACATCGCTGCGGTATCTGCGGGATAGTCCGCAGGCCCCCAGTCAACCGTGACCAGCGTGGCGGCCCGCATCGCCGACCAGGTGTTGTTGGCAACAACCGCAATGCCTGTGCCCAGATCGACCACGCGATCAACCCCGGCAATGGCCATCGCGGGCTGCGGATCGAAACTGCGCATGGCGCCGCCGCGTTTGGGGTTCATGCGGACAGTCGCGAACTTCATCCCCGGCAGCCAGGTATCGATGCCGAACTGGGCGGTGCCGGTCGATTTTGCCGCCATATCCAGACGCGGCATCGGCCTGCCGACATAGCGCCAGGTGGATGGATCACGCAGTTGCACATCAGACGGCACCAGCGATGCCGCCTCTTCGGCCAGTTCGGCATAGCCGAAACTTTGCGCGCCGATAACGCGGCCCCCTTCGGTCTTGAGCTGATCGGGCAAAACGCCCAGCCGCTTTGCCGCCGCCGCCTTCAAGGCCTCACGCGCCGAGGCACCCGCCAACCTCATCTGTTCGAACCCGCCAATTGCGCCGGTCGATCCGCCCGTGATTTGCAGCGAAAAAATCTTTGGCACAGCCTCCAGCACCACGTTGTGCGATTTTGGCACGCTGGCCAGCTTGAAATCTGGCTCGTTCGACATCCGCTCTGCGAAGCCGGCGTTGAAATAGGCCTGCGCGGGCGGACCGTGCAGAACCCGGACCTGCGCCCAGTCAACATCAAGCTCTTCCGCCACCAGGGCGGCAAGCGTGGTGGAAATGCCCTGCCCCATTTCGGCCCGGGGCGCGATGACGGTGACGCCATCGGCGTTGATGATGACCCATGGGTTCAAGGGAACCGAACCGGGCGCGGGGTGCAACGGGTTGGGCGGCACTTCGGTGACCTTGTAGACGCCAAAGGCGGCACCGCCGACAACCGCAGTGCCAAGCACCATGAACGAGCGGCGGGTGATCTTTTTCCAGTTTGCCATGTCAGCCCGCCTTCATCATGTCTGCGGCCTCAAGAATAGCGGCGCGAATGCGAGGATAGGTGCCGCAGCGGCACAGGTTGCCCTGCATCGCATCGTTGATATCCTGATCCGTAGGGGTCGGGTTTGCGGACAGAAGGGCGGCCGCCTGCATGATCTGGCCCGATTGGCAGTAACCGCATTGCGCGACCTGATGCTTGATCCACGCCGCCTGAATGGGTGCCGGATTGTCGGGTTGGCCCAGCCCTTCGATCGTGGTTACCCGGCCCGTCGCATCGCCCAGCGCCACCTGACAAGAGCGCACCGCCTCGCCGTCCATCATCACGGTGCAGGCCCCGCAAGCCGCCACGCCGCAGCCGAATTTCGCGCCCGTCATTCCCAGTCCATCGCGCAGCGCCCACAACAGCGGAACGTCGGGCGGAAGATTTACGGACTGGTCTGTGCCGTTGATGTTCAGCGTGATGGCCATGGCGCGCCTCCTCTTTCTGACACTTTGAACTTTAAGTGTCATACTGTCAACGCCCGGTTTGACGGAGGGCCAACCGCATGCGATACGAGACCATGCCAGCTGCAGACCAGATGCCCGAAGACCCCAAGGACGCCGCCATTCTGCGGTCGGCCTTTGCTGCCTTTGCGCAATATGGGTTGCGGCGCACATCCATGGCCGACATCGCCAAAGGGGCGGGCATGTCGCGCCCGGCGCTGTATCTTCACTACTCCGGCAAGGAAGACATCTTCAAGGCACTGGTCCGCATCCATTTCGCGCGGTCGGAAAAGGCGGTTGCCAAGGCTTTGGCGGATGAAGCCCCAGCGGCGCAGACATTGCTTGCGGCGATACGGGCGATTGACGGTGATGCTGTTGAAGTGATGATGAACTCGCCCCATGCGGATGAGATCCTGTCCTCTGACACCCCGTTCAGTCAGGCCGAGGTGCAGGACTCATATGACCGGATCACGGCCAGCATCGCCCGCTGGATCGCCGAGGGTGTTCTGGCCGGTCGGCTGACGCTGGAGGGGCTTGGAGCGACGGCCGAAGAGGTTGCCGCCACGATCATGGCGGCGAAATTCGGAATCAAGAGCGCCAGCAAGGATTTCGCGTCCTATCAGGCAGGGGTGACAAGGCTGACTGCGGTGTTTGGAAAAGCCCTGAGCCGATAGCCCTGCCGGTTATTCTGTGCCCCCTGTTTTCGGGAAATGGCGGACGCGGGCCACCTGCGATTCATAATCAAAGCAAATATATCTTGATGGAAATTGTATTTCTAACCGGGTTGCAACCTTCCTAACGTCCTTTGAGCCTCGCCACAGGGGGCTCCAAAAACCAACGGGGACAACCATGACAGCAACCTACGAGACATCAACGAAGGCAAGTCCATCGCCGGGATCTGCCGCGACCGACGAGGCGGACCTGTCGTCGCTGGGCTATGAACAGAAACTTCACCGCACGATGAGTTCTTTCACCTCGTTCTGCCTGGCGTTCTCCATGGTGTCGATCAACACCGGCGTCGTCACCTTGTTCGCCGACCCGTTCAAACGGGTCGGGGGTATCGGCGTATTGCTGTGGCTGCTGGTCATTCCCTTCGTGTCCTGCATCGTGCTGGTCTATTCCCATCTGGCAGCGCGCATTCCGGTGACAGGCTATGCCTACCAATGGTCAAGCCGTCTGGTGAACAAAAGCTATGGCTGGTTCACCGGCTGGATTGCGATGATCTCTTTCATGGCCGGAACCGCCGGAACCGCTTCGGCGATCGGAGCGGTCTTTGCGCCTGAAATCTGGGAGAACCCGACACAAGGTCAGGTCCAGGCGCTAAGTATCTCTGCCACCATTCTGGTCTGCGTCATCAATATCTTCGGGATCAAGGTCGCGACAAAGCTGAACGACATTGGCGCGGTCATCGAACTGATTGGCAGCGCGGTTCTGGGCGCCTTTCTGATTGTCGGCGTGTTCTTTGTCTTTGGTGACAGCCAGGGCTTTGGTCTGCTGGTCGATACCACGCCCGCCAGTGGAGAGCCGCTTTCGCTGACCACCTTTGCACTGGCGATGCTGCTGCCGGTGAATGTGCTTCTGGGTTGGGAAGGGGCGGCCGATCTGGCCGAGGAAACGCTTGATCCGCGCAAAGCCGCGGCGCAGGCGATGATCCGCGCGGTTGCGGTCTCCAGCGTGTGCGGCGTGGTGATGTTCACCTTGCTGGCGCTGGCCATTCCCGGCCCGGTTGCCGATTTTCTGGCGCGGCCCGAAAACCCCGTCATCGGGCTGGTGCGCGCGCGCTTTGGCGATGCTGCCGCGATTGGCATGTTGCTGATTGCGTTTGCCTCGATCTTTGCCTGCCTGATTGCCAACATGG
>CALRKX020000253.1:0-4493 GCA_943368305.1 Erythrobacter sanguineus | reverse complement strand
ATGTTGAAGCCTTGCAACTGCGGCACATCCAGCCCCACGCCCAAGGCGCGGAATGCCAAAGCCGAGAGGCCAAGCGCCGCCAGCCAGACCAGCCCCCGCCCACGCGACAGGAAGCGGTTGGCGATGTACGCGGCCAGCGCCAGCCCGGCCACCGCCGCCAATGGAAACAGCCAGCCGTTGGCCGAGGTCAGCGCGGGCACAAAGATGCCGCGGTTCGACAGGTAGAACCCTGCCCCGCCCGGGGCCTGCTTTGGCCCCGGCAGGTTACGGGCCAGCGCGATCCAGAAGAACAATTGCAGTAACAGGGGCGTGTTGCGGATCGCCTCGATGTAGAACCGGACAAGACCGCCAAGGATCGGGTTGGCCGACAGCCCGCCGATGCCGATGGCGACACCCAGCGCCGTGGCCAGAACACAGCCCGCCACGGCCACTTTCAGCGTGTTGACGATGCCCACCGCAATCGCGCGCAGATAGGTATCGCCCGCCTGAAACGCGACGGTGCTTTCGCCGATCTGGAAGTTTGCCGACCGGAACAGAAAATCGAAACCTGGGGTAATGCCCGCACGCTGCAACGAGGCCGCGACGTTCAGCCCGAACCAAAGCAGAAGCGCGGCGATCCCAAGGATCACCGCGATCTGCGACCAGGGCCGTGGCCCCCACCAGTCAACCAGCGCGGCGAACCTGCCGCGCTGATGAGGGGGAAGCTCCGGGCCATCCGATGTGACAGGGAGTGTCACAGCGTCTTACCGGAAGGGGGGCGAGTAGAGCAGGCCGCCCTTGGTCCAGAGCTGGTTATAGCCACGTTCCCAACCCAGGGGCGCAAGGTTGCGGTCGTAGATTTCACCATAGTTGCCCACGGTCTTGATGATGTTGTAGGCCCATTTCGGATCCAACCCGATGTCTTGCGCAAAGGACGGGTCAACCCCAAGGAAGCGTTGGATGGCCGGGTCTTCCGATTTCAGGAACTCATCAACATTGGCTTGGGTGATGCCCCATTCCTCGGCCTGGATGGTGGCGTAAACGGTCCAGTTGATGATTTCCAGCCAGCGGTCGTCGCCGCTCACGATGGCGGGGGCCAGCGGTTCCTTCGACAGGCGTTCGGGCAGCAGCACATAGGCCGAGGGGTCTTTGAGCTGTTGCAGCTTGCCCACGAGGTCAGAGCTGTCTTGCGTGATGGCATCGACCCGGTTGGTTTCCAGCGCGGAAAGGAATTCCGAAGTGTCTTCGATGGTCACCGGGGTGAACTTTTTGCCGGTCTTGCGGAAGAAGTCGGCGATGTTCAACTCGCCCGTGGTGCCCGTCTGCACGCCGATGGTGGCGCCGTCCAGCTCTGAGGCCGAGGTCACGCCCAGATCCTTGCGGGCCAGAATGGCTTGACCGTCGTAGAACACGGTGGGGCCAAAGTGGAAGCCCAGTTTGAAGGCGCGCGTGGCGGTGACGGTCACGCCCGACAGCAGCACGTCGAACTCACCAGCTTGCAGGGCCGGCAGGCGTTGCTGCGGCGAGGAGGAGGTGAACTCTACCTTGTCCGGGGTGCCAAAGACGGCAATCGACAGGGCACGGCCATAGTCGATGAAAAAGCCCTGCCACTTGCCGCTGCTGTCGGGGGCAAAGAAGCCCGGGGTGGTGCCGACGCCCACCTTGATCACGCCGCGTTCGTTGATGCGGTCAAGCGTGGGGCCGGCGCTGGCCACGGTTGGCAGGGTGGCGGCCGCCACGGCCGCGGCGGCGGCCAGCGCGCGGCCTGCCTTGCCAAAGATGCTCAAGTTGCTCATTCGTCATGCTCTCCATTTTGGCTTTCGCCTGTTTTCTGGGCTTTAGTGGAATGGGTTGTCGCGGGAACGTCAATCACACCCATTGATTTTGTTATGTTTTTTCAAATTTCGGGGTGAGCGTGGAAGATTTTTGCCATGTCCGTGCTGCGGTGCGGAAAATCCTTCCGATGTGGGGGCGGGAATCACGATTTAATGAGTCGTGTCTTTGGCTGCTGGTGCCGAAAAAAGCCGGTCAGAAGGCGAGCCTCATGGTTTTTGGCCGCGGCCGATGCAGAATAGAACGCCGCCGTTCTTTTGTGCGGCTTTGGGGGAATGGCGTTCCCTTTCGCTTGGAAAAAAGACGATAGATTTAGGCGTGATTTAGGTGATCCAATAGGCCAGACCCGCCCAGACGGCGGCCACCCACCGCCGAACAAGGAGAAGCCCATGACCACGACCAGCCTTCACCCCGAAACCCTGGCCCTGCATGGCGGAAGCTGGCGTACCGACCCGGCGACCGGATCGCTGGCGGTGCCGATTTATCAGAACACCAGTTTCCAGTTTCAGGATACCGGGCACGCCGCGCGGTTGTTCGCGCTGGAAGAGTTGGGCCAGATCTATACCCGGATCAAGAACCCCACGTCGGATGTGTTTGAGGAACGCCTTGCCGCGATCGAGGGTGGGGTGGCGGCGCTGGCCGTCGCATCGGGTCAGGCCGCCACGTTCTTTGCGCTGACGAACATCGCGCAGGCGGGTGATAACATCGTTGCCTCGACCGATCTTTATGGCGGCACGGTTACCTTGCTGTCGCAGACGCTGGGGCAGTTCGGCATTGAGGTGCGTTTTGTCGATCAGGATGATCCGCAGAATTTCGTCAACGCGACCGATGACAAGACCCGCGCCTGGTTTGGCGAGACCCTGCCCAACCCCAAGCTGCAAGTCTTCCCGATTGCCGAGGTGGCCGAACTGGGCCGCAAGATCGGCGTGCCGCTGATCCTGGATAACACCGCCGCCCCGCTGACCGCGCGTCCGCTGGACCATGGTGCTGCGGTGGTCGTCTATTCCACCACCAAATACATCGGCGGCCATGGCACGGCGATTGGCGGCGCCATCGTGGACGGTGGCAACTTCGACTGGGAGGCCCATGCCGCCCGCTTCCCCCTGCTGACCCAGCCTGATGCCGCCTATCACGGTGCAGTCTGGACCGAGGCGGCAAAGCCGCTTGGGCCGATCGCCTATATTCTGCGCGCGCGGGTCAAGTTGCTGCGCGATATTGGCGCGGCGGTGGCCCCGCAGAACGCCTTCCTGTTCATTCAGGGGCTGGAAACGCTGCCTCTGCGCATTCGTCAGCACAATCAGAATGCCGCCAAGGTGGCGGAATTCCTGAACGGCCACCCGCTGGTCACGCGCACCATTTTTCCGGGGCTGCAAACCGGTGAACACCGCCGCCGCGCCGATGCCTATCTGAAGGGTGGCCACGGCGCGCTGGTCGGGTTTGAGGTGAAGGGCGGGGTCGAAGCAGGCCGGGCCTTCATCGACGCGCTGGGGCTGTTCCACCATGTTGCGAACATCGGCGATGCCCGGTCTCTGGCGATCCACCCCGCCTCGACGACGCATCAGCAACTGACCCCGGCCGAGCAACTGGCTGCGGGCGTGACCCCCGGATATGTGCGCCTGTCAATCGGGATCGAACACCCCGATGACATCATCGCCGATCTTCGTCAGGCGCTGGACGCTGCTGCGCAAACCGTGCGCGTCGCTGCCTGAAGGACCGGCCCGGCGGGCACCTCCTCCCCGCCGGGCCAAGAACAACGATGCAGAACCCGACCACAAACGCCGTCTTCGCGGGTCTCGGAACTTCGGTTTTCGAATCCATGTCGCGCCTTGCCTCGCAGCTTGGGGCCATCAATCTGGGGCAGGGCTTTCCCGAAGGCTTTGAGCCGCCCGAACTGATCGAGGTTGCCGCCCAGGCGCTGCGCAGCGGGTCGCACCAATACCCGCCGTCGCAAGGTCTGCCCGTGCTGCGAGAAGCCATCGCCGACAACGCCCTGCGCTTTGCCGGCCTGACGCTGGACCCGGACCGCGAGGTGCTGGTGACCTCGGGAGCGACCGAGGCACTGCTTTCGACCTTTCTGGCGCTGATCAATCCCGGGGATGAGGCGATCATTCTGGAACCGGCCTATGACAGCTATCGCCCCGTGCTGGCGCGGGCCGGTGCGGTGGTGGTGCCAGTGCGGCTGACCCCGCCCGACTGGGCGCTGGACGAGGAGGCCTTGCGCGCAGCGATCACACCGCGCACCCGGCTGATCGTGGTCAACACGCCGATGAACCCGATAGGCAAGCTGTTCTCGCTGGCCGAGATTGACCTGCTGGCGCGGCTGGCGGGCGAGTTTGGCCTGACCGTGGTGTCGGACGAGGTGTATGAGCATATCATCTTTGACGGGCGGCCCTTTCGGTCGGTGTTGGGCCATCCGGGCTTGCGCGACCGGGCGGTGCGGATCGGATCGGCGGGGAAAAGCTTTTCGGTGACGGGCTGGAAGGTGGGGTACGTCAGTGCAGCGCCGTCGCTGTTGTCGGCGATCGCGCGGGCGCGTCAATATGTGACCTTTACCACATCGCCTGCGCTGCAAACGGCGGTCGCGGCGGGGCTGAACCTGCCCAACGCCTATTTCGCCGGGCTGAAGGCGCGGTTGCAAGCGCGGCGGGACCTGTTCCTGAACGCCCTGCGCGCGGCGGGCT
>CALRKX020000252.1:0-4502 GCA_943368305.1 Erythrobacter sanguineus | reverse complement strand
ATTGGCGGGTTGCTGCGGGTGCGTCAGTGGATTCCGCGCCGCGTGGAATGTGGATCCCCCTGTCAGTTGTGCCGGGTGCGCTGTCCTTACGGCGCGATCAGCGCCAAGGGGAATATCGAATATTCCGAATGCTTCCAATGCCTTGATTGCGTAACCATTCACGACGACCCGAAAACCTGCGTGCCGCTGGTGCTGGCGGGCAAGGGGCGGAAACTGGCGGGGGTGGCACGATGAAACGGCGGCGGTTCCTGCAAATTCTGGGGGCGGCGGCGCTGGTGCCGGGTGCTTCATCGGCGATGGAGTGGTCAGGCCGTGCCTTGGGGGCCGAGGTGTCCTTGCGGCTGCAAGGCGGGCCTAAAGGTGCTGCGGATCGGGTGCTGGCCGAGCTGCCCGGCATGCTGACCACCATCGAGCGCGACTTCAGCCTTTATGATCCGCAGTCGACGCTGTCGCGGCTGAATGCGTCTGGGCGGCTTGACCGGCCTTCGGCGCAAATGCGGCAGGTGATCCGCCTGTCTGATGATATCCACCGCGCCACCGACGGTTTGTTCGACCCGACGGTTCAAACCTTGTGGCTGGCGCTTGCGCAGGGCGGCGATGTGGCAGCGGCGCGCGGTTTGGTTGGGTGGCCGCGCGTGGCGTGGCAAGGCGACCCCGTCCGGCTGGCTCCCGGTCAGGCGCTGACCTTCAACGGCATCGCACAGGGCTTTGCGACCGATGTGGTTCGGGCACTGCTGGCGCGGCATGGCTTTGCCCAGGCGCTGATCAACATCGGCGAATATGCGGCCCTGGGCGGGCCATGGGCGCTTGCCATCGAAGACCCCGCCTTTGGCCAACTGGCGCTGCGCCACCTGACCGGCGGGGCGATTGCCACTTCCAGCCCGATGGCGACACTGGTCGGTGGCGCGCCGCATATCCTGCATCCCAATGGCGGGCCTGCGCTGTGGTCCACCGTCTCGGTCGAGGCGGAAAGCGCGGCGCTGGCCGATGGGCTGGCGACCGCACTGGTGCTGGCGCCGCGCAGCATGGTGCAGCGAGCTGTGGCACAGGTGCCGGGGGTGCGGCGGATTACGCTGGTGGGGTTTGACGGCGATCTGACGACACTGACCGCCCCGGTTTAGCGGCACGCCCCACCCCATCCCGCCCCGCGAACGGGCAGGAGGCCGCCCGGCGGCAACGGTTCGGTTCTGGATGCGGGCGTTTCGAAGGCTCAACGTTCGGGCGCGGTGAAACTTAGCCCCAGATCGGCATGAAGGGCCGCCACCCGGCCATCGGCCAGCGCCGCCGCAATGGCATCATCGACGGCATAGCCCAGATCGCGGTGGCTTTGATGCACCGCCGCCCCCAACGTCCAGCGGCTGAGGGAAAAGCCCGACAGGGGCGGCGTATGCACCGCCACCCCGTCACCCGCCCCGTATTGCAATTGCGCCAATGGCCCCATCACCGCCATCACCTTGCCCTCGTCCAGCGCCTGCATCGCAGCCCCGACGGTCGGATAGCGCAGGATATGGGCCGCAGCCCCGGCCCCAAGGGTCGAGGTCAGGAAGAAATCGCTGATGGAATCGTTCTGCACACCTACAGTGTCATAGCGGAAAAAGGCCGGCACCGGCGCATCCTTGATCCGCCCGCCGCTGTCAGGCGATGCCGCAGCATCGGGATAGGCCGCGCGGGAAAAGGCGATGGCGATCCGCTCGCCCGCATATTGCCCGGTCAGCACAGCCTGATCCACCCGGCAGATGAAATCGCTGTTGTAAGGCACCCGCAGCATGACGTTCGAGACATGCCCGCCAATCGCCGCGCCCTTCCAGACATAATTCAAAAGGTCCGCTTCTACCGTCTCACCGGCCTGCACGAAACGGAACTGCGGCTGCACACCCAACGCCTCGGCGATGATGCGGCCTATGCCGATGTCGATGCCCTTAGGTTCGCCATCTTGCTGCCAGCTATAGGGGGGGAAATTCTCGTAAACCGCGATCTCGATGACACCACGCTCGACAATCTCGTCCAGCGACTGGCCGACGAATTCATGCGGCGTGTTCTGTGGGCGCTGCCCCGGCTTGACCCCTTCGCACCGCGCAAAGGCCATGCCGGGGCAGGCAAGAGCAGCAACCAGGGCATGGAGGACCCGACGTCGCTGCATCTGTTCCTCCTAATGCGCGGCCGAAAGGCCGATGGTCAGCATTTCGGCGGCGTGCTTTTCGGCCGCTTCCGTGCCATCCAGCGCCAGCGCCGCACGCAGCGCCGCCGAATCCGCCTTGGGCGCGCCAGAGGCGGTTTTGACCTCGGCGGCAATGGTCATCAACTCTTCCTTCAGGGCCGCTGCATCACCCTTGTTGACAGCCAGTTCATCGCGGATTGCTTTCAGACGGTCGGCATGAGGTTCCAGCGCGCCATCTTCGGGCCGGGTCTCGATATAGGTGCGAATGGCCCAACCGGCCTTTTGGCCCAGAACCTCGCCAAAGGCGGGCATCTTGGTGGTGCCGTCCTGCGTATAGCCGTGCTGGAACCGTTCGACGAACCATTCGTCGCCATATTCTTCGGCCTCAAGAAATCGCAGGTCGGGGGCAAGTCCGCCGGAAACCGCGCCCAGGCCGTGGCAGCGCGCGCAGTTCTGGTTGAAGCCGCTGTCGCCGGTAAGAACCGCCTGCCACCAGATATCATCGCCTGCCTTCGCGGCACGATAGGGGTTTTCGGTCAGCCACTCCTCGCCCACCTCGGGCAAGGCATCGGTATTGACCGGCTGTGGCGTCACATCGCCATGCCCATAAGCCAGCCCCGCCGCCGCCAGCGTGATGCCGACACATAGTCCTCCCAAGCGCATGAACATCGTCTCCTCCCGGTCTCCTGTCGGTTTGATACCTACTCGCAGGCGGGGGAACGGACCTATGCGACCTTGGTGCAGAATGACGAATCCAGCCTAGGACTTTCGTCCTATTGGGCCGGGCGCACCCTTTCGCCCACCATGCCGGGGGGAGGAAACTGCAATGCTGGCAAAGATCTCTGGCACGCTTGCGGCTGCGGTTGCGGCCTTGGCATGGTCAGGTGCGGCATTGGCCGAGGTGACGGTTAACATCCTTTACCTGCGCCACGAGGTCATGCGGCCCCCCGTGCTGTCGAACCTTGATCCGGTGCCGGAAACTCTGGGCATAGACGGTGCCCAACTGGCGGTGGCCGAGGTGGCGACGACCGGCAAGTTCCTGGGCCACAGCTATGCGCTGACGGTATTGTCGGTGCCGCCCGAGGGCGATTTCACCGCAGCGGCACGGCAGGCGCTGGGGCAAGCGCAACTGCTGCTGCTGGACGCCCCGGCGCAAGACATGTTGGCCGTGGCCGACCTGCCAGAAGCGGCCAAGGCGCTGCTGTTCAACATCTCCTCCGGCGAGGGGCGGTTGCGCGACGGCGATTGCCGGGCCAACCTGTTTCACACCGCACTGGAAACCGCCGCCCGCAGCGATGCGTTGATGCAGGTGTTGCAGGCCAAGCAATGGCGGCGGCTGGCGATGATCGTGGGGCCAAAACCCGCCGATCAGGCCTATGCACAGGCGCTGCGCCATTCGGCCGCCAAGTTCGGGCTGGAGATCCTGGGCGAGAAGGACTGGACCTTCGATACCGACCTGCGGGAATCGACGATGGACGAGATACCGCGCTTTACCCAGGATCTGCCCGACCATGACGTGCTGCTGGTCGCCGATGAAACCGATGATTTCGGGCGCTATGTCGAACATAACACCTGGCTGCCGCGCCCGGTTGCCGGATCGGATGGCATGGTGCCGACAGACTGGTCGCCCGTGATCGAGGCCTGGGGGGCTGCCCAGTTGCAAGACCGCTTCACCCGCCAGACCGGGCGGGGCATGGCGGCGCAGGATTATGCCGCCTGGATCGCCGTTCGCGCCCTTGGCGACGCCGTCACCCGCACCGGCAGCGCTGACCCCGCCACCCTGCGCGCCCGTCTGCTGGACCCCGCGCTGGCGCTGGATGGCTTCAAGGGCTGGAGCCTGAGCTTCCGCGACTGGAACGGCCAGTTGCGCCAGCCTGTCGCGGTGGTCAATGCCCGCGCGCTGGTGACGCTGGCCCCCTTGCCCGGCTTTCTGCATCAGGTCAACGAGATGGATACCTTGGGCCTTGACCGCCCCGAAAGCACCTGCACCGCCTTTGGAGGCACCCCATGAAATACCTGGCCTGCCTTCTGGCGCTTGCCACCACCCCCGCCTGTGCCGACGAGGCCTGGGTGACCAATGAAAAAGACAACACCATCAGCGTGATCGACATTGCAACCCAAGAGGTGGTGCGCACCATCGAAACCGGCGAGCGCCCGCGCGGCATCACCTTTTCCAAGGATTTTTCGCGCCTTTATATCTGTGCGTCCGACAGCAACACCGTGCAGGTGATGGACCCGGCCACCGGCGAGATTCTGAACGATCTGCCCTCGGGCGAAGACCCCGAACAATTCGTGCTGCACCCGGACGACCGCCACCTTTACATCGCCAATGAAAATGATGCCG
>CALRKX020000251.1:0-4507 GCA_943368305.1 Erythrobacter sanguineus | reverse complement strand
CATTTATTGCCTTGCCACGGCGATTCTGTCGCTGCTGGTACATCTGGTATTCGAGGAGACGGTCTGGCCCGCGTCAGTCTGGGGCTGGCTGTCGGTGGTGGCACTGGGGTTTGGCCCGGTGGGCGCGGCTTTTTTCACCTGGGATGTGGGGATGAAAAAGGGCGACATCCAGTTGCTGGGTGTCGCCTCTTATGCGGCGCCTTTGCTGTCAACGCTGGCCCTTGTGGCCGGCGGGCGGGCACAAGCGACCCCGGTCTTGCTGCTGGCGGCGGCACTGATCACCGGCGGGGCGGCGCTGGCCGCCCGCGCCAGCCTGCGGCCTGTCAGGCCTGCTGAAGACGGCTGATCTCTTCCTTGATGCGCAGTTTCTGCTTTTTCCACTCGGCAATCTGAATATCGTCCGACGCGGGCGCGCGCTGCGCCGCTTCGACCATATGGGACAGGTTATCGTGCTTCTTCTTCAATTCAGAGATGTGGGAAGCGACAGTCATCAATCAGCCCTCCTGATGGTTACGACATGACCAGTGCAGCACGGATATTGAGTCGTGTCACCAATTCTTCGCATCCCTGTCACATGGCAGGGCGAATGGCCGCGGTGAATTTCAATCAAACTCGGCGGAAAGCGGCGCAGCATGGCGCAACACTTCATTTGCGCGTGAAGTATAGCTTTCGCGGTCGCCATCATGGGCGGCCCCGTCATGGATGACAAAGGGCGCCAGCAGGCGGAACGGCGCCCGCCCGCCCTTGCGCACCCGCAGGATCACCCGGGTTGCCGCCCGCCCTTGCCGGGCCGCCAGCGGCAGAACGGCGGCAGAGCCAAGCCGGGTGCCAAGGGCGGACAGAACCTCTGGCAGACCATCGGCGCCAAAGATCATCGTCAGCCACCCGCCGGGGCGCAAACGGCGGGCCGCAGCCTGCACCCAGTCAGCCAGCGGGGTTTCCACCTGCATCGCCACCGCCCGCGCCTTGCGGGGCGAGGGCGTGCCCCCCTTGGCGTAATAGGGCGGATTGGCGATGACGTGGTCGAAATCCACCCGCAACGGGCGCGGCATATGGGCCAGATCGCCCTCTTCCACCTGCATCGCATGACCGTTGGCGGCGGCGTTGCGCCGGGCGAGTTCGGCGTAGCCTGCCTGCAACTCCAGCCCCGCCAGCACCAGCCCTGGCACACGGGTGGCAAGGCACAGGGCCCCAGCCCCAGCCCCACAGCCCAGATCCAGCACCGATTGCCCCGGTTCCGCCGGACAGGCCGCAGCCAGCAACACCGGATCGGTCGCTGCACGGTATCCTTTGACCGGCTGCCACAGATGCAACCGCCCGCACAGGAAGGCATCCTGCGACAAATCGCCCTCGGAGAAGATCATCGCGCGACCTCCAGCCCGTTGTCGCGCAAGGCGCTGCTGGCCATAAACCAGTCTCGATCAGCGACCACCAGCCGCCGGGGAATGAAACCAAGCCCGCCTTCCAGGATGCTCGTGTGGACGTCCAGCACAAAGCTGTCTATACCCTCGCCCTGAAGCAGAGCCTGAGCGAAGGCGATGGCTGTGGGGTCGGTGGTCTGAAGCAACAGTTTCATACCGCCAGTGATGCGGCCCAGGCCCGGAAAAGTCGAGACCCGTAGGGAATGGTGATGAGCTTGGATACTGCCGTCAAAACACCGCATGACCAACTGGCCGAGATGCTGGCGGCGGATATGGCTGCGGTGAATGCGCTGATCCGCGACCGCATGGCCAGCGAGCATGCGCCGCGCATTCCCGAAGTGACCGCCCATCTGATCGAGGCAGGCGGCAAGCGGCTGCGCCCGATGCTGACGCTGGCCGCCGCCCGGCTGTGCGGGTACGCCGGGCCCTTTCATGTGCATCTGGCCGCGACGGTAGAGTTCATCCACACAGCGACGCTGCTGCATGATGACGTAGTCGATGAAAGCACCCAGCGGCGCGGGCGACCCACGGCCAACCTGTTGTGGGACAACAAATCCTCGGTTCTGGTCGGCGATTACCTGTTTGCCCGCAGCTTTCAGTTGATGACCGAAACCGGCAACATGCGGGTGCTGGGCATTCTGGCCAACGCCTCGGCCACGATTGCCGAGGGCGAGGTGCTGCAACTGACCGCAGCACAGGATCTGGCGACGGATGAGGGGATTTACCTGCAGGTCGTGCGCGGCAAGACCGCCGCACTGTTTTCGGCGGCGACCGAAGTGGGCGGCGTGATCGCAGCGGCGGATGAGGCGCAGGTGCGCGCGCTGTTCGACTATGGCGACGCCTTGGGCATTGCGTTCCAGATTGCCGATGACCTGTTGGATTACGGCGGCACCAGTGCCGTGATCGGCAAGAACACCGGCGATGATTTCCGCGAACGCAAGCTGACGCTGCCGGTGATCAAGGCGGTGGCCAAGGCCGACGCGGTAGAGCGCGCGTTCTGGACCCGGGTCATCGAAAAAGGCCAGCAGGGCGACGGCGATCTGGAACAGGCGATTGTCCTGATGCAGCGCCACGGCGCTATGGAGGCCGCCCGGACCGATGCGCTGATGTGGTCGGACAAGGCCCGCGCCGCGCTGCAACGGCTGCCCGACCATCCGTTGCGCGATGTGCTGGGCGAGCTGGCCGAGTTTGTGGTGTCGCGAATCCGCTAGGACGCCATCACCGCCGCCTGCACCCACCAACGGGGGTGGGCGCGGCGCAGGGAATTTGCGGCCTCCTCGGCCTGCTGCGCGCCCGAAAACAGCCCAAAACAGGTGGCCCCAGATCCTGACATCCGCGCCAGAAGGCACCCCGTTTGCGCCCCAAGCGCTGCGGTCACCTGCCCCACGACCGGGGCCAGCGTCAGGGCGGCGGGTTCAAGATCATTGCGCTGCGCGTGCAGGAAGGCCGCCAGATCCTTCGCCGTTGGGAAGTGCGGCAGCATCTCTGGCAGGCCCGGATTGTCGCGTTGCGCCAAAGCGCGGAACACCGCCGGCGTTGCAATGGCCACACCGGGGTTGACCAGCACCAACCAAGCGGCGGGCAGACCAGAAACCGGGGTCACACTTTCGCCCACGCCGCGCATGCGGGCGGGCACCCCAGCCAGACAGACCGGCACATCCGCTCCCAGCGCCAGCACCGCCGCCGGGTCGGGCATGGCCACGCCCCAGAGGCGCGACAACGCCAGCAGCACCGCCGCCGCATCGGCCGATCCGCCGCCGATACCAGAGGCCACCGGCAAATGCTTGTCCAGCATGATCGCCGCCCCGTGCTGCACAGCAAAGGCCCGCGCGGCGCGCAGGCACAGATTGTCTGGTCCGGCCCCCAAGCCCGCACCTTGCGGGCCGGTCACCCTCAGCGACAGGCTGGCGGCAGGTGTTACGGTAATCCGGTCGCCGGTTTCGGCAAAGACCACCAGCGAATCCAAGAGGTGATAGCCGTCGTCCCGCCGCCCGGTGACATGCAGGCACAGGTTTACCTTGGCGCGGGCCAGCGCCGTTTCAGCCGCCATTCGTGGCCGCTTCTTGCTTGTCCGGATGGGCCGCTTCTTCCGCCATTACCGCATCAAGCCCAATGTCCAGCTTTTGACGGATACGCTTGGCATCGGCCTCGGCCGGTTTGAACGACAGGGCGCGGTGCCACTGAAACTCTGCCTCGCGCGCGCGCCCGGCTTTCCAGTACACATCGCCCAGATGGTCGGTAACCACGGGATCGACGGGCTCCAGCAATGAGGCCTTCTCCATCGGCTCTACCGCGTCCTGATAGCGACCCAGCCGGAAATAAGCCCATGCCAGGCTGTCGATGATCATACCGGATTCCGGCTCTGCCTTGACGGCGCGTTTGATCATGTCCAGCGCCTCGTCCAGATTCTGGCCGCGATCGACATAGCTGTAACCCAGATAGTTCAGCACCTGCGGCTGATCGGGGTTCAGTTTCAACGCCTGCCGCAGATCGGCCTCGGTCGCGGGAAAATCACCCGAGCGTTCGGCGCAGATTCCCCGGCTGAAGAAAATCGCCCAGTGGTTCGGCTGCGGTTCGGGCACCAGCGCAAGTGCGGTGTCATAGGCTGCGCGCGCCTCGGCAAAGCGTTCCTCGCGCCGCAGAATGTCACCCAGACCCACCTGCACCACCAGCAGGTCGGGGTGGCTGCGGGCAAGGGTTTGCATAATTTCCACCGCCGCGTCCTTACGGCCAGAGGCATAGGCGGCATCGGCCCGCCCCTTTTCGGCAATGTGGAAAATCGGGCTGTCGGCAGGCACCTTGGCATAGGCCTCGGTCGCCAGATCGTGCTGGCCCAATTGCTCCAGCAGACCCGCCGTCAGCAACACGGCATCGGCATTGTCGGGCCGCAGGTCGGTGGCGATCCGGCTGTAAAGCAGGGTATAGGCATCCTCGGCCTGCCCGTTCAACGCGGTGGCCAAGGTATAGAACGCCTCTGCCAACCCATCCTTGGCGTTGCGCGCCATGTCGAAGGGCAAGGGCTCTCCGGCCGTCAACCGACGGCGCAAATCATCGGCCAAGGGGTCTGGCCCGGTGCCGAATGCCTG
>CALRKX020000250.1:0-4509 GCA_943368305.1 Erythrobacter sanguineus | reverse complement strand
ATGGTCTCGGCCGCACCCGACGATGCCGCGGACGCTGTCCGCTTCCGCCGCGGCTTCTTCCTCGGCGATGGCACCGGCGCGGGCAAGGGCCGCCAATCGGCCGGGATCCTGCTCGACAACTGGTGCAAAGGTCGCCGCAAGGCGCTCTGGATCTCGAAGAGCGACAAGCTTCTCGAGGACGCGCAGCGCGACTGGTCGGCCCTTGGCCAGGAACGCTTGCTGGTCACGCCCCTGTCGCGCTTTGCCCAAGGCAAGGACATTCCGCTCACGGAAGGCATCTTGTTCACCACCTACGCCACACTTCGGTCCGAGGAGCGAGGGGCCAAGAAATCCCGCGTCGACCAGATCGTCGATTGGCTGGGCGCGGATTTCGACGGAGTGATCCTGTTCGATGAAAGCCATGCCATGGCCAATGCCGCCGGATCGAAGGGTGAGCGTGGCGATACGGAAGCCTCGCAGCAGGGCAGGGCGGGTCTGCGCCTGCAGCACAAGCTGCCCAATGCTCGCGTGGTCTATGTCTCGGCCACCGGTGCAACGACCGTCCACAACCTCGCCTATGCACAACGGCTCGGTCTCTGGGGCGGGGAAGATTTCCCCTTCGCGACGCGGGCGGAATTCGTGCAAGCCATCGAAGCTGGCGGCGTGGCTGCTATGGAGGTCCTCGCCCGCGACCTGCGGTCCCTCGGCCTCTACACTGCCCGGTCCCTCTCCTACGATGGCGTCGAATACGAGATGCTGGAGCACGCGCTCACGCCCGAGCAGCGCGGCATCTACGATGCCTATGCCGGGGCCTTCGCCATCATCCACAACAACCTCGCGGCCGCCATGGAAGCGGCCAATATCACGGGTGAGAACGCCACGCTGAACCGCCAAGCCAAATCTGCTGCCAGATCCGCCTTCGAGAGCGCGAAACAGCGCTTCTTCGGCCATCTGCTGACTAGCATGAAAACCCCCACGCTGATCGCTTCCATCGATGCCGATCTCGCCGCAGGCCATGCGGCCGTCATCCAGATCGTCTCGACCGGCGAGGCACTGATGGAGCGCCGCCTGTCGGAGATCCCGACCGAGGAGTGGAACGACATCCGCGTCGACATCACGCCACGGGAATACGTGTTATCCGGAGTTCCGGATAATACGTAATATGCCGCGTCCGCGTTATGCAGAGCGCGGCGCTTCATGTCGTTGATATGATGTTTCATTTCGGGATCTCCACTTGGCATAATCATGATGCCTCTGCTCTCAACCGCAGAAGGACACCCCGACATGACCTCCCCCTCCAACTCTCACCTCGGCGGCGCGGCAGCCGCCGGGGCTGTCAGCGGCCAAGCACTTGTTTCCGGTTATCTTGCGGATAATCCCAACTTGTCTGCTGGTTCGCTCAGCGCCGCCCGGCATTTCCTGAAGTGGGTCGCAGACCGGCATATCGCAATCAGGGATCTTGATACTGCGGCGATCAGTCGTTTTGCGCGACACCGCTGCCTGTGTGGCCGCTATAGCGCCGCGCAGTTGCGGGACCCCGTTTACATCACCGAGGTCCGGAGGTTTCTTCGCTATCTGGAAGATACCGGCTATGTGGCCATTCCAGACGAGGTTGCCCGGCTTGGCCCGCATTTGGCCGGCTTTTCCGCGTGGCTTGCTGGCCAAGGCTACGGCAAGGTCACCTACAACTCCCGCATGAGTCAGGCGCGGCATTTTGCGGAATGGGCTCTACAGCGACGTATTCCGGCCAGCCATATCGATAACGACCAGATCGAGCAGTTTGCCCAGCACAACTGCCAGTGCGGGATCAAGACCAAACGCGGCAAGCGGGTCGAAGGCACCGGCAACGAGGATCGCCGCCGTGGTGCCCGCGCCTTCGTGTCTTTCCTCAGAGAGGAGGGGGTAATCCCGGTGGCCGTGTCCACGGAATTGCTGGCCGATCCACGCGTCGCTAGTTTTACTACTTGGCTGCGCCGGGAGCGCGGCGCCACGTCCGAGACAATCAGGCGCTATCAGCAAGAGTTGGGCCGCTGGCTGATTAAGCTTGGATCGGAACCGCAGGGGATCACCGCTGCGGCCGTCCGCTCGATCATTCTGGATCAAGGCGAGGACCGCTCCCGATCGTCAGTCCGCATGACGATAACAGTCTTGCGCACATTCTTGCGTTTCATGATCGGCGAGGGGTTGTGTGCTCCGTCGCTCCTTCTTGCGGTGCCGTCAGGGGTGCGACGCAGGCTTTCGACCGTCCCAAAGACGATCCCGGCTTCGACCATCGAAGAGATCGTCGCGTCCTGCGGCACAGGCACAGCGGTTGAGGTGCGGGACCGCGCCATCATCCTGCTTCTCGCGCGGATGGCCCTGCGGGCTGGCGATATCTGGCAACTCCATCTACGCGACATCGACTGGCGCGCGAGCAGGTTGCGATTGCACGGCAAAAGCCGACGTGGGGTGTATATGCCTTTGCCGCAAGACGTCGGTGATGCGCTGCTCGCCTATATCGAGGGCGCCCGCCCGGTGGTTGCATCCGATCGGGTCTTCTTGCGCGTCCAAGCCCCTTTCACCGCATTTCGCTCATCGGCCGAGATCGCCGGTATAGTCTCTCGAGTCCTTTCCCGCGGCGGCTTCGTCGGCCTGCCGACCGGCGCACATGTGTTTCGGCATTCGCTGGCTTCGACATGGCTGCGCAGTGGGGCGGAACTGGATCAGATTGGGGCCGCGCTGCGCCACGCTTCACGCGACACAACCGCAATCTACGCCAAGGTCGATGTCGATATGCTGAGGGCCGTGGCCCAGCCTTGGCCGGGGTACGCAGCATGATGCATGGCCATGTCGACCGCTACATCAACCTGCATCGCGCCCTCGGAAAGGGGTTTGCCAAACATGACAAGTCCCTGCGCGAGTTCGCCGCATTTGCTGCTGACCGGACCGATCCGCACGTAACCGCGGCACTAATCCTCGAGTGGGCGGGCAGCGCGACCACGCCCAATTCTGTACAAAACCGATATGATCAGGCCCGCGCCTTCGCGATGTTCCTGCATGCAGAGGACACTCAACACGAAGTTCCAGTGGCAGGATTGTTCGGCCGGTCAAGGCGCCGCCGACCTGCGCCCCACATCCTGTCGCAGAACCAGATCAATGGCATCCTGGCGGAGGCGCTGCTAGTTCCAGGCCTGACCCCGATCAGCCCGCAGACCTATCACTCGCTGTTCGGATTGCTGGCCTCGACAGGTCTGCGCATCTCGGAAGCATTGTCCCTGCGTTGCGACGACCTGACGGAAGATGGCCTGATGATCCGCAAGGGCAAATTTGGCAAGAGCCGCCTCGTCCCTCTTCACGCCTCGACCCGTGCAGCGTTGGAGCGCTATCTCGACCAGCGGCGCGTCGTCAGTGATGCAGGTCATGACCTTTTCGTGCTCGGGCACGGTCACGCACCGACGGCGACGAGAGCACACGTGGTCTTCGTACGGATCGTGCGCAAACTCGGTTACCGCAATCCGACTGGTCCCGGCCCCCGGCTGCACGATTTGCGCCATACCTTCGCGGTTCGGTCCCTGGAGACCTGCGGGAACGATCTGCAGTCGGTCCTGCGGCACATGCGGGCCCTGAGCACCTATCTCGGCCATGTCGATATCGCCAATACCTATTGGTATCTCGAAGCCACCCCCGTCTTGTTGCAAATGATCGCGGCAAGGGCGGAAGAGACGTGGATCGGGGGTGCAGCATGACCCCGCTCGCGCCGGACCTGTCGGCTTTCCTGCAGAAGCATCTGCCCGATGAGCGTGGCGCCAGCCAACATACCATCGCCGCCTATGCCCACGCGTTCACACTCTTGCTGCGGTTTGCGGCCACACGCCTTAAACGACAGCCTTCTGACCTTGCGATCGAGGATCTCAACGTCAGCCTGATCAGGGCCTTTCTCGAGCACATTGAAGAGGGTCGAGCCAATACCGTACGATCCCGCAATGCCCGGCTGGCCGCGATCAAGGCATTTTTCCGCTTCCTTGAACCAAGGCGTCCAGCCTGCCTCGAACAGGCGATGATGATCAGGTCGCTGCCCGTCAAACGCACGGATGTAAAGCTGATCGACTACCTGACGAAGGACGAGGTGCGCGCCTTGCTTGCGGCCCCAGACGGCAGAGCGCCGGCTGGGCTGCGTGATCGGGCGATGCTTCACCTGGCCTATGCCGCAGGGCTGCGGGCGTCTGAACTTCTCGCAGTTCGGATGGACGATTTCCCGCGGGGCTCGTTCGCAAACATCCGGGTGCTTGGGAAGGGCCGTCGGGAGCGGGTGCTGCCGCTTTGGAAGGAGACGCAAGCAGCCATTCGGGCTTGGCTGGCCGTCCGTCCCAACGATGTCGGGCCGGAACTGTTCCTGAACCGCGATGGCGGTCCGATGACACGGGACGGTTTCGCGTACCGGCTCCGTCAACATGTCGCCATTGCAGAACGCGCGACCCCTTCGATTGCCGACAAGCACGTGACCCCGCATGTGCTGCGGCACAGCTGCGCCATGCACACGCTGCAGGCTAC
>CALRKX020000249.1:0-4514 GCA_943368305.1 Erythrobacter sanguineus | reverse complement strand
CAGCGACTCGGTGCCCCAGTTCGACGGAACGTAATAAAGCGCGCCATCCTTGCGGCTACGTTCGCCCGCCGCCCCATCGGCGATGCCTGGCAGATAATTGGCCATGGCCAGCTTGGAATCATCGAACGGCTGCAAAAGGCCGTTCGAGTTCCAGCCGCCCCAACGGTCAATCGTCGGTTCGATCACATCGATGCCGCCTGCCTCGATCGCCACCTTGGCCTGGGCGAACATGGCATCCTGATCGGGCAACTCGGTGAAGTTCACCTTGATGCCGGTGGCGGCGGTGAAGGCCGGAAAGACGACTTCGGAGAGCTTGGGGTAACCGGCCCAGCCGGTGAAGTTGATTTCGCCCGAAGAGGCCAGCGCCTTGGACGAGATGAGAGCGGGCGCAGCAAGTGCGCCCACACCCGCCGCCGAACGCTTCAAGAAGCTGCGGCGATTGAGGGTGGAATGGGTCTTCGACACGTCGGAATCTCCCTATGTTGTCCGCATGAAGCGGCTTGTCCGGCACTTCTTGCGCCGTTTTTGACAGAACAGGCTTAGGACGGGTTTGCGACACCGCAATGAACCCCGACCCGGCCCCAGTGTGACACAGGTTACGGCTGCGCAGGGGGAAGCTGTCAACAAAATGTTGTGAGGCCAGATCGGGGGGAGAGATAGCGCCAGATGACGGGTGCCCGGTTTTGCAGCGTCGGCACAGAACGGACCATACATGCCCAACCGTAGGGTGCGTGATTTCACGCACCCCGCGGGTGACTTGTCTCGGAAAAAGCTGCGTGCAAAGCACGCAGCCTGTGCCCTAGTCGTCGGCCAGCCCCAAAGCCTCGACCGAGCGCCAGTCATAGGCCCGGACGCGCTGTTGCTCACTGGCGATATCGGCCTTGGTCAGACCAGTGCTGGCATAAAAGCCATCACTGAACGACCCTTCGGACGGCATCGGGTCGCCCGCCTCCAGACTGGTCTTCGACACGACAAGCGTTGCCACGTTGGGCCAGCCGGATTCGGCACAAAGTGCGGCAGCCTCGTTCAGATAGCTCGACAGCCCCTGCCCGTTGACCTTGGACATGCCCAACCGGCGCGCCAGCTCGGAATAGGTCAGCGGCGGTTCGTTGTTCAGGGCAACCTTTGCGACAACCTGAATTGTCGCAAAGGCACGCTGCGCGGTCAGCGGGGTGACATTACGCGGCCCGGTCATTGATCAAGGAAGCTCCGCAGCTTGCGGCTGCGGCTGGGGTGTTTCAGCTTGCGCAGGGCCTTGGCCTCGATCTGGCGGATGCGCTCGCGGGTGACGCTGAACTGCTGGCCCACCTCTTCCAGCGTGTGGTCGGTGTTCATGCCGATGCCAAAGCGCATGCGCAACACGCGCTCTTCACGCGGGGTCAGCGACGCCAGAACGCGGGTCGTGGTTTCCTTCAGGTTTTCCTGAATGGCGCTGTCCAGCGGCAGGATGGCGTTGGTATCCTGAATGAAGTCGCCAAGCTGGCTGTCTTCCTCGTCGCCGATCGGGGTTTCCAGCGAAATCGGCTCCTTGGCGATCTTCATCACCTTGCGAACCTTTTCCAGCGGCATCTGCAGCTTTTCGGCCAGTTCTTCCGGCGTCGGTTCGCGGCCGATTTCGTGCAGCATCTGGCGGCCGGTGCGGACCAGCTTGTTGATCGTCTCGATCATATGCACCGGAATACGGATGGTGCGGGCCTGATCGGCGATACTGCGGGTGATGGCCTGACGAATCCACCAAGTCGCATAAGTGCTGAACTTATAGCCGCGACGATATTCGAACTTGTCCACCGCCTTCATCAGACCGATGTTGCCTTCCTGAATAAGATCAAGGAATTGCAGACCACGGTTGGTGTATTTCTTGGCGATGGAGATCACCAGACGCAGGTTCGCCTCGACCATTTCCTTCTTGGCCTGACGCGCTTCTTTCTCGCCCTTCTGCACCTGATTCACGATCCGGCGGAATTCGGAAATATCCACGCCGATGTACTGGCCGACCTGCGCCATTTCGTTGCGCAGCTCCTCGACCTTTTCGCGGGATTTCTCCATCATGGTCTGCCAGCCGCGCCCGGCCTTGGTTGCCATGCGGTCCAGCCAGGTGGGGTCCAGTTCATACCCCTGATATTCATCGATGAATTCGCGGCGGTTGATCCGCGCGGCATCGGCCAGTTTCACCATGCCCGAATTGATCGACATGATGCGCTTGTTGATACCATAAAGCTGGTCAATCAGCGCCTCGATCCGGTTGTTGTGCAGGTGAAGTTCGTTCACCAACACGACCGTTTCGCCGCGCAGTTTCTGATAGGCAGCTTCTTCCGAGGCCGAGAAACGGGTTTTCTCTGACAGCGTGGCATCCATACGGGCGCGCTGCATCTCGGCCAGCTTGGTATAGTCACGCGCGATCAGGTCCAGGGTTTCCAGAACCTTGGGCTTCAGCGCGGCTTCCATCGCGGCCAGCGACATGGAAGAGCCGTCCTCGTCATCCTCGTCATCGTCCGACCGCATGATCGGGTTGCCGTCGGCATCCAGTTCCGGCTCTGCCGAGGAGGCACGGCGCGGGGCTGCACCCGGGTCCACCGCGCCGACATCGACGCCCCCCAGTTCGGGGCCGACCATCTCGTCATCACCGTCAAGGCTGCGGCCAAAGGTGGCTTCAAGGTCGATCACATCGCGCAGCAGAATGTCTTCCGACAGAAGTTCGTCGCGCCAGATGATGATGGCCTGAAAGGTCAGCGGGCTTTCGCACAGGCCCGCGATCATGGTGTTGCGACCGGCCTCGATGCGCTTGGCGATGGCGATTTCGCCCTCGCGGCTCAACAACTCGACCGAACCCATCTCGCGCAGATACATCCGCACCGGATCGTCGGTGCGGTCCAGCGTTTCGGATTGCGCGCCAACAAGCGCCACTTCGCGCGACGAGGAGGTTTCGACCAGTTCGCCCCCTGCGGGCGCCTCGCCTTCTTCCTGCTCTTCCTCTTCGACGACGTTGATGCCCATTTCCGACAGCATCGACATGATGTCCTCGATCTGGTCGGTCGAGACCTGATCGGGCGGCAGGACCGCGTTCAGCTGCTCCATCGTGATGTAGCCGCGTTCCCGTGCATCCGAGATCATCTTGCGGACGGCCGCCTGACTCATGTCAAGGGATACGTCCGATTCCTCGCCTTCGGGTTTGCCGTCGTCGCTGTCTTTCAGGGCCATGCTGTCTCCTTGGGCGCGAATCACTTCGTCCTGCCGAATCAAATAACGCGAATCACGGCAGACGGAAGGGGCACGCGGTGATTCTTTGTGTTAGTGGCGTCCTTTGGGCTTTTCGAAGCGAATCCCTTCGAAAACCTTACGGGACTGTTCCAGTTCGCCGCGGTCCAGCGCCACGCCGTTGGGCGCCAGCACCGCCTCGCCCGTATTGTCCTGCGGCCCCCTCTGGGCCGCAAACCGGGCCTCGTTCGTCTTCGAGACGCGCCAGGTCAGGCCCTCATCCACCAGACCCTCGATATCTCTGGCCGCCTCGCTCACCTCGCGCGCACCGCCCCTTGCCGCGCGCAACTTGGTCACGGCATCGGCCAGAATGGTCGCAGCGCCGTCTTGCAGATAGCCGGGGCGCATGAAGGGCATCGAAAAGACTTGGCGATCCGACAGCAAGGTTTCAAGTTCGCCAGCGGCATGCAGGCGGGCATATTCGATCGGTTCGATGCCCTGCGGCAAACCCAGCAGGCAATCCAGCAGGCGGTTATGACCGGGGCCGCTGAACCGCAGGGGGCCGAGGCTGCTTTCAAATTCATCGATCAAGGCAGGAAAGATCAGCATTCCGGCCAGAATGGTGGCCTCCAGTACAAATGTCTCATTTGTATCGGACCCAGCAAGGAACGAGCTGCGCGTGGCAGCGGCTGGGGCGATGATCACCGGCGGCGCGAACTTGCCTCCCTGCCGCGGCGCGCGGGGCTGCCATTCCTTGAAAGGCCGCGCGCCGTTGCCGAACAGGGTGGCCCGCAGCGCCTTTATCTCTTCTCCGTAATGCCCCCGGATCGACGGATCGGCGATGCGCTTCAAGGCGGCGCGCAAGGTCTTGTCCAGCGCGGCCTTGCGTTCGGGGCTGTCGAACACCTTGCCTTCGGTTTCACGGTTCCACAGCAGGCGCACCATGGGCTGGGCCTGATCCAGCACCTTTTGCATCGCCCCCGGACCTTGCGCCTTGATCAGATCGTCGGGGTCCTGCCCCTCTGGCAACACGGCGAAACGCAGGCCCTTGCCCGCCTCCAGCAGTGGCAGCGCAAGATCGATCACCCGAAGGGCTGCCCGGATGCCCGCCTTGTCGCCATCAAGCGAGATGACAGGCTCATCGGCAATCCGCCACATCAGGCGCAACTGATCCTCGGTCACCGCCGTGCCCAAGGGGGCGACGGCGGCCTTGAAGCCCGCTTCGCTCAGGGCGATCACATCCATATAGCCTTCGGCCACGATCAAGGGCATGCCCTTGCCCGCAGCTTCGCGCGCCGGGGCGTGGTTGAAAAGGTTGC
>CALRKX020000248.1:0-4526 GCA_943368305.1 Erythrobacter sanguineus | reverse complement strand
GAAGATGACCTTGGTGATGATCTCTCCTTCCTCCAGCGCCGTGGCGAACAGGCCCTGGAAATAATCATCCGCCGCAATCTCGCGCCGGTCGGTCACAATGGTCGCCCCCGACGCCAGCGCGGCAGAGGGATAGCAAGCCGCCGGGTCGTTGTTGGCAAGGCTGCCGCAAACAGTGCCCCGGTTCCTGACCTGCGGATCACCGATGCCGCCCGCCAGCTTCGCCAGCGCCGGATAGAACGCCGCCGCCTCGCGGGCAACCACCGCATGGGGCGTTGCCGCACCGATGGTGACAGAGGCCCCGGCACGACCGGAAACCCCCTTCATCTCGGCGATACCGGTCAGACATACCAGGGTTTCCGCCCCGGCAAGGCCCTGTTTCATGGTGGCAATCAGCGTCTGACCACCCGACAGCGCCAGCGCGTCACCCGTATTCAACGCCTTGACCGCCTCGGCGATGGTCGCCGGTTTCACAAAGTCGAAATTCTGCATGGCTTTCCCTCCGACTTAACCGTTGATCGCCTGCCACACCCGGCCGGGTGAGACGGGCATGTTGATATGGGTGACATGGGTCATCCCCCCCCGATGCAGCGCGTCGATCACCGCATTCACCACCGCAGGTGGTGAGCCGATGGCCCCAGCCTCGCCACAGCCCTTCACGCCCAGCGGGTTATGGGTGCAGGGCGTCTGGCAGGAATAGTCGACGTTGTAGAACGGCACGTCGCTGGCGCGCGGCATGGCGTAATCCATGAACGATCCGGTCAATAGCTGGCCGTTTTCGTCATAGGTGGTGTTTTCCAGCAGGGCCTGACCGATCCCCTGCCCCACACCGCCATGCACCTGACCTTCCACGATCATCGGGTTCATGATGTTGCCAAAGTCATCGGCGCAATGGAAGGCGACCACATCCACCTTGCCGGTGTCCGGGTCCAGCTCCACCTCGCAGATATAAGCGCCCGCAGGATAGGTGAAGTTCGCCGGGTCATAGAACGCGGTTTCCTCCAGCCCCGGCTCCAGCGTTTCCAGGGGGTAATTGTGCGGAACATAGGCGCTGAAGGCGATTTCACCGAAGGTCTTCGCCTTGTCGGTGCCCGCGACACTGAACTTGCCATCCTCAAAGGTGATGTCACCTTCGGATGCCTCCAGCATATGGGCCGCGATCTTCTTGCCCTTGGCCACGATCTTGTCGATGGCCTTGTTCATCGCCACCCCGCACACCGCCAGACTGCGAGAGCCGTAAGACCCCATCCCGAACGGAATTTTCGAGGTGTCGCCATGCACGATCTCGACCGAAGATTCCGGCACGCCCAGACGTTCGGCCACGATCTGGGGAAACACGGTTTCATGCCCCTGCCCGTGGCTGTGCGCGCCGACCATCACGGAAATGTTGCCGGTGGCATTCACCCGCACCGTCGCCGCGTCATACAGCCCGACGCGAGACCCCAGCACGCCGACCAGATGCGACGGCGCGATGCCGCAAGCCTCGATCCAGGTGCTAAGACCCAGGCCACGCAACTTGCCCTTGTCCCTGGACGCCGCAGCGCGTTTGTCAAAGCCGGCGACATCGGCCATCTCGATCGCCTTGTCCAGCGTCGCCTGATAGTTGCCGGTGTCATAGGCCAGACCCACGGGCGTGGTGTAGGGGAACATGTCGGTGGTGATGAAGTTCTTCCGCCGCACCTCGAACTGATCCAGCCCCAGCTCGCGGCACATCTTGTCGATGACGCGTTCAAGGCTGAAAGTCGCCTCGGGCCGACCCGCACCGCGATAGGCATCGACCGGCGCGGTGTTGGTGAAGATGGTTTTCACATTCACATAGACATGCGGCACCTTGTAGGGGCCGGCCATCAGCGTGCCATGCAGGAACGTCGGCGTTGCGGTCGAGAAGTTCGACAGATAGGCGCCGACATTGGCATAGGTTTCGGTACGGAAAGCCAGGAAGGTGCCGTCCTTCTCGCAAGCCAGTTCGATCTTGGTCACATGGTCGCGGCCATGGGCGTCTGACAGGAACGACTCGCTGCGTTCCGCCGTCCAGCGCACGGCGCGGCCCAGTTTCTTGGCGGCTGCCAGAACCAGCGCCTCTTCGCCATAGTGATAGATCTTGGACCCGAAGCCGCCGCCCACATCGGGGGCCACCACGGTCAGCTTGTTTTCCGGAATGCCCATGACAAAGGCTGCCACCAGCAGCCGCGTCAGATGCGGATTCTGGCTGGTCGTGGTCAGCTTGTAATCGCCGGTGCCGGGGAAATATTCGCCAATCGAGGCGCGCGGTTCCATGGCGTTGGGCACAAGGCGGTTGTTCACCAGTTCCAGCGTGGTGACATGCGGAGCGCTGGCGAACACCGCATCCGTGGCGGCGCGGTTATCCTCGATCCAGCCCCAATCGAAACAGATGTTGTCGGGAATCTCGTCATGCACACGGTTGCTGCTGTCAGCCGCCGCCGCCTTCATGTCGATGATCGCGGGAAGTTCATCAATCACCGTATCATCGGCCAGTTGCTGGGCAGCATCCTTGGCCTGTTCATAGGTTTCGGCGATGATCGCGGCATAGGCATCACCCACATGGCGAACCTTGCCATGGGCCAGCACCGGGCGCTTGGGTTCGCGCATTGGCTCGCCATTGCGCGACTTGATCAGCCAGCCCGCCGGGTTGCCGCCAACATCCTTGAAATCCTCACCCGTGAAAACGGCAAGAACCCCGGGCATCGCAGCAGCAGCAGCGGTGTCGATGGACACGATTTTCCCATGCGCCACGTTTGACCGCACCATGACCGCATGGACCTGCCCATGGATCGACAGATCGTCAGTGTATTGCCCCCGCCCCGTCAGGAAGCGGACATCTTCGCGGCGCTTCGAGGACGCGCCAATCCCGTAATCTTTCGGCATCTTGTTCCCCTATTCCGCAGCAACGGTCTGGCCAGAGGCGGTCAGCACCGCCTTGACGATGTTGTGATACCCGGTGCAGCGGCAGATGTTGCCTTCCAGCCCGTGGCGCACCTCTGCTTCGGTCGGGTGCGGGTTGTCGGCCAGAAGGGCGGCCGATGTCATCACCATGCCGGGGGTGCAAAAGCCGCATTGCAGGCCATGGCAATCCTGAAACGCCTGCTGAAGAACCGACAGGCTGCCATCGGCATTGGCCATGCCTTCAATCGTCGTCACCTCCGCCCCCGCCACATCAGAGGCAAAGACGGTGCAGGATTTCACCGCCTTGCCATCGACATGAACGGTGCAGGCCCCGCATTGCGAGGTGTCGCACCCCACATGGGTGCCGGTCAGGTGCAGGGTTTCGCGCAGGAACTGCACCAACAGCGTGCGCCCCTCTACCTCGCCCGAAACGGCCTTGCCGTTCACGGTCATCGAGAGTTTCGTCATGGGTTCTCCTCCCTTGGATCGTCCTGGGTTGGTGGGTTCAGCCGCCGATCAGGCGCTTGAACCATCCCTTCTTCTGTTCTTCGCCCGGTTCTGCCGGGGCATCGGCTGCGACTTCGGCCACCTCCTCCACGACGGGGCCTTCGACAGTCTGCTGGAACCTTGCAAAGAAATCATCAGCAAGTTTCTTGGCAAAGCCATCAATGATCCGGCTGCCCAATTGCGCGATCTTACCCCCAACCGAGGCGTCAACCTCATAGGTCAGCCGGGTGCCCTCCGGTATCGGCTCCAGCGAAACCTTTGCTCCGCCCTTGGCAAAGCCCGCAGGCCCGCCCTTGCCCTCACCCGAAATGGTCAGCGACTTGCCCTCGACGATATCGGAAAAGGTCACAACCCCGGTAAAGCGCGCCTTGACCGGCCCGACCTTTTGCACGACCGCCGCTTCGAAGCCGTCGGCCACGCTGCCTGTCAGGCTTTCACAGCCGGGAATACATTCCTTCAGCACTTCGGGGTCCAGGATTGCCTGCCATACGGCCAAGGGTGCCGCCTTGATGTCGCGACTGTCACTAAGCTGCATCGTGTCTCCTCCGTTGGTGAAAGACTATGCGCGGCCCACCATGCGCCGCTATGCTTCCTTGGTCGTAGGGGGCCGGTCAGAGACCGGCCAGAAAGGCGCGCAACGCCTCGGGTGAAACGGGTTTTTCCAGCACCGACACACCCGCCTCGGCGGCGGCGCGGCGCAGGGTGGAATCGCGGCTGGCGGTGATAAGCCGGGTCGGCAAGGGACCATGATCGGCGCGGAAAGCCGCGATCAGGTCAAGCCCGGTCATATCGCTTTCCAGTTGATGGTCAATCAGCAGCGCATCGGGCAGAATGCCCAGATCGGCCAGCAGCGCCTGCGCCTCGGCGGCATCGGCGGCCTCGATCACCTCGGCCCCCCATTGCTCCATCACCAATGTCAGGGCGCGGCGCAGTTCGGCATCGTTTTCCACCAGCAGCACGATCCGCCCGGCGGCCGATGCCTGATCAAGTGGCGTCGGGCGGTGCGTCACCTCTGGCTGGGCGGCGGCATCGGCCAAGGGCAGTTGCACCATGAACACCGTGCCCCGCCCCATCCGCGACCACAGGGCCAGCGGATGGTTCAGCAGCGTGCAGGCCCG
>CALRKX020000247.1:0-4528 GCA_943368305.1 Erythrobacter sanguineus | reverse complement strand
CCCTCTCGTTCTGGCAGAACCAGTGCGCGCGACAAGCGTTCGATGGCGCCGGAAAAGGGCGGCTTCGGTTCACCCAGGGGGATCTGGATCATTCCATCGGCCATGGCAGGCGGGCGGTCCTGCAACCCCTCCAGCCGGGCGATGGCGCGTTTCGGAAATCGCACATTGGGCAGATCTGTCGCCAGCTTGCGGGCGGCGGCAAGGGCAAGGCGATAATGGCCAAGCTGTTCGACATGGCCAAGAAACTGCCGCTGCCAGGCTGGATCGGACCGCCCCGCCTTCAGCGCGGTGGCAAAGGTGCGGCGGTGAAACCGGCCAAAGGCAATATCCCCGATCAGATCATCCAGCAGGCCCGCCGCCTTGACTTCGCGGATGGCGCGGTGGCCCATGTGCGATAGCGGCAGGTGCCGCACATTCGGCCCGAGGATGCGGCGGGCATGGGCGCGATCTTCGGGCACGAAAGGGTCATAGGCCAGCCAGACCTCGGCATCCGAGACCGAAGCCGCGGCATCCAGAAACTCGGGCGTGGTCCAGTCCCATCGCCGCTGACCATAGCGATAGCGCAGATCAAACGGTGCGATGCGGCGCGACAGGGTGGATTGCGGAGAAAACGCCAGAACGGCGGCTTGCGGCACAAGGGACGAAAATGCCAGTGCCGCGTAGCCGCCCATCGACGTGCCGATGAACAGGACGCGGCGGAACCCGTCGAACAGGCCGGCATCGCGCAGCGCCGTGATCAGGGCCGGGGCGTCGGGGTTGCGATACCAATCCTTGCGGCTGGCCAGAACACCCAGAACCGACAGACCCAGCCGCTCTGACAGCGCCATCAGCCAAGGTTGCGGCGGATCGTATTCGCCCACCGAGGCAAGGTTGTCGAAGGTGACCAGCAAGGTATCGCCGCGCTTTTGAAACCAGGCATCCACCAAGCCGCCGCGCAGAAGAAAGGCGGGCATGGCCGCGGCACTTGCCGCGTCTGCGGCTTCGGGCGGTAGGGCAAAGCGACCGGGCGCGGCGGGGCCGGTTGTATCCTCTCCACCTGGGTCGTCGGCCTCTGCCATCAGGATATCGCTGCCCGGGTGATCCTGCATCGTCACGCCCGGCGCCGCCAGACGTGAACGCCCGCACGGGATATGGTTTCGTCGATCGCGAATCCCGCCTTGTCCAGCAGGCGGCGGCATTCGCGCATCCCCTCGCGACCATAGATGTCGCGGTGGAACTCGGCCAGGAACAGCGTGACACCCGACAGATCGGCATGGCGCAGAAAGTCCAGCTCTGCCCCTTCGATGTCCATCATCAGAACATCATGTGGGAACGCGGCCTTCAACGCGTCATATGGGATCACCGGAACCTGAACGACCGTACGTTTTTTGTCTTCGGGGCGAAACAGGCCAGAGCCGAGGAAGTTGCCCGCAACATAAAACTCGACCTGGGGCGGAGGGTCGGGTTGCGAAAACACCACGCCATGGCGAAGGCTAATGCGATCTTGCAGGCCGTTTTGCTGATAAAGGGCTGCAATCTGCGGCAGCAGGATCGGGTTCGCCTCTACCGACAGCATTGCAGCCGGCTTGCGGTTGAGGGCCATCACCGCGCCGACAATGCCCGACCCGGCCCCCATTTCCAGAATGCGCGCGCCTTCGGGAATGGCGGAAAGGCCGGTCTCGATTTCGCTTCGCTCATAGCGGCCATCCGTGATGCTTTGCACCATTGCCGGTCCGAAATGCGGGGATTGCGGTACCTGAACGCCTTGGATCGTTGCGATGATCCGGGTGTCGGTAGGGGCGTCTGCCGTGTTGGTCACGTCATGCTCCGTGCTGCGGCTCTGATCGGCCGGTGTTCTGCTCTGGTAAACAGTATGGCGGTTCGTGGTTGCAATGTCACCGTCGAATCCAATTCGTGCGCAGACATGCTTTGTGCTTGCCCGTGCTGGCTGCGCCGCCCTAAATTCCGCGCAAACAAGCGAAAGAACTTCGCAGCAGTCCGAGGCAGAGTGGCAAGGTGATCCAAAAGCGATCACGGATCAGCAAGATGGTAGCAGTCCTGATAATGGGCTTTGTTTCTTATCCTGTGCGCAATCGGGGGCCTTCGCAGGTATCTGCGCCGGGTCTGTTCACTGTGGAATGAACAGTTTGGCAGCAAAACCCGGAAAAAATGCAAAGGCCGTGAAGCCGCCGGTTTCCATCGATCCCTCTCGCCCGCGCGGTGCGTCAGAGATCTGGGGCACGGTCGATTTTGCGGTGAAACGTCATAAAAGCCCGCATGGTCAGGTGACGGCACTGTCGATGATGAAAGACGAAGGCCCCTTTCTGATCGAATGGGTCGCGCATCATCTGGTGCTGGGGTTCACCGATCTGGTCGTTTATACAAACGATTGTTCGGACGGCACCGATGATATGCTGATCCGGCTGGAAGAACTGGGCCTGTGCCACCATCGCCGCAATGTCATTCCCGAAGGGTTGCGCCCGCAACCCTCGGCGCTGAACCACGCGCAGGAAGAGCCGGTGGTCTGCCACTCCGATTGGGTCATGGTGTTCGATGCCGATGAGTTCCTGTCCATTCCCCATGGTGACGGCTCTTTGGATGGCCTGATCAGTGCTGCGACCGATCAGGGTGCGAATGGCATTGTGGTGACCTGGCGCATCTTCGGTTCTGGCGGGGTGGTGAACTGGTCGCGCGCGCCGGTCAGCGAACAATATCTGTTGGCCGCGCCGCAGACCTGGAACAAGGGTTGGGGCGTCAAGACCCTGTTCCGCTTTGATCCCGACCATTGGAAACTTGGTATCCACCGGCCCAAGATGAAAACCCGCTGGATCAAGACCGATTTTCCAGATCAGGTAAAATGGCTGAACGGGTCGGGCCGCGAGATGGAGGACTACTTCAAGTTTCGCGGCTGGCGGTCGATCACCCGCACAGTTGGGTATGAATGGGTGCAGTTGAACCACTATGCGGTGAAGTCGGTGGACAGTTATGCCATCCGCAAGATGCGCGGCAATGTGAACAACAAGAAAGACAAGTATAACAGCGATTACTGGAGCTTGCAGGACCGAAACGAGGTGCGGGACGAGACGATGCTGCGCTATAAGCCGCAGCGTGATGCCATGATCGCCCGGCTGCTGGAAGATCCCGTGCTGAACCGTCTGCATCGTGCGGCCGTTGATCGCGCCGAGGCCCGGCTGGCCGAACTGCGCCAGACCGAGGCCTATCACGAGCTGGTTGCCGACCTGGCCCGTGCCAGCCAGGTGCCCTTGTCGCAGATCGTGGCCAAACCACCTGTGGCGCGCGACAAGGAGAAGATCGCGGCGCTGATGTCGGATGTTGAAAAACAGCGCGGGCAGAAAGCACGGACTGCGCGCAAGGAGAAACTGGCCGAACCGAAAGAGCCAGAGCCCGAGGGCCTTTATCTGCCCGGCCCGCTGGA
This sequence comes from Erythrobacter sanguineus, assembly GCA_943368305.1. Taxonomy (GTDB): domain Bacteria; phylum Pseudomonadota; class Alphaproteobacteria; order Rhodobacterales; family Rhodobacteraceae; genus Fuscibacter. The sequence goes on along the minus strand of CALRKX020000247.1, from coordinate 1,113 downwards.
TACGGACGCCGAGTTGCCGATGGAATATGTGGCGAACCATCAGGTGCAGGTGCCGCTGGACATGCGGTTGTTTTCTCCGCTGGCGCTTTTGCTGATCCGAAAGGGCAAGTTTCAGCGCATTCTCGCACGAAAGCTGCCGCAGATCGTGCCAAAGGGGCGCGTGACCCTGTTCATCGGTGCGGCAGAGGGGTTTCTTGCGGTCAACCTGGCAAATACCCGCGCCGATGTGACAGTGCTTGCGCAAGAAAGCGAACAAGCATTCCGGAATTTGTTGCGGCGGGTCTGCGCGGCAAGCGCACTTGCCGCAGGCGCGCGGCTTGGCGGGGCGCGGTTTCAGGTGCTGGAGGAACCGGCGACGCAAGAGGCCGTGGTTGGCTGGTTGCGCCTGCATCGGCCAGCGACGCTGATCTTGTCGGACCCGCAGCTTTCGCCCGAAGTGCTGTTGTCGCTGCTGCCCGCCCTGCCGTTGCCTGGGCCGGAGCAAATCTTGCTGGCGGGACGGCTGGTCGAACGCTGGAACGGCCAGCTTGGCCCGGTGGCAGAGCTGATCATGGCGCTGGGCTACCGCGCCGATTTCGACCTGCCGCCCACCATCGCCCTTGGCTTTTCGACGATCCCCGTTACCGAAACGGGCAAAGAGCCTGACGCATGATCCTTGCCTGTGAAAGAGAGCCCAAGATGCCCACCCCTTCTGCAAACCCCGTCCGTCGTCCTGTCGCCTCGCTATGGATTGGCGAAAGGCTGCATTATCTGAACCAGATATGTCTGCTCAGTCACGTCCGGCAGGGCCACCCGACGACGCTTTATTGCACCGATACCGTGACGAATGTCCCAGAGGGGGTCACAGTCCGCCCCGCCAGCGACATCATGAAGATCGACATGGAGATCGTGCGGCAGACCTCTGAATCCTTCCTGTCGAATGTCTTCCGCTACAAGATGATCCAGGCGACGGATGCCGTGTGGATCGATTGTGATGCCTATTGTCACAAGCCCTTTCCCGATGAGATGACCCATATCTTCGCGGGGCACGGTTTTCGCGGGGCGCTGAACTGTGGCGTGGTCTACATCCCGAAGGATGGTGAGCTGATGGCCCAGTTGCTGGATTATTACGAA
>CALRKX020000246.1:0-4545 GCA_943368305.1 Erythrobacter sanguineus | reverse complement strand
AACTATGCCACCTTGTCAGACTGGACGCTGCGGCAGGTGGTGGTGGATTGTCTGTGGGGCACGGCCCTGTGCGGCGGTTCGGCCTGGGCCGGGGTTGCGGTGATGACGGGGCGGCTGGCCTAAAGCCGCGCCACCAGCCGCAACGATGCCGCATAGGGCAGGGCGCGCAACAGCTTGATCCCAAGGGTGAAGCGCTTGGGGAAGTGGATTTCAAAACTGCGGCGCTGCAAGCCATCTGCCACGGCCATGGCCGCCTGTTCCGGGGTGATCAGGGCAGGCATGGTGAAACTGTTCTTGTCGGTCAGCCGGGTTTTCACGAAGCCGGGGCTGACCAGCCGCACATCTATGCCGGGTGCCAGTTCGGTCCGAAGGCTTTCGGTCAGATTGATGATCGCGGCCTTGGTGGCTGAATAGGCTTGCCCGTTCGGCAGCCCGAAATACCCCGCAACCGAGCCGAACAGCACCAATTGCCCGCCTTTGACAATCAGCGGTGGGCATAGGCGCGCGACATCCAGACTGCCCAGCAGGTTCACCCGCACCAACTCTTCGCTGCGTGCCGCGTCAAGGTCGGCGACGCGGGCCGGATCATACAGGGCGGCGGTGCAGATGACGCCATCGACCGGCGTGCCCGCCAGACTGGCCACCGCCCTCACAAGCGTTTCGCGCTGGCCCAGATCCAGCGGCAGCACAGTGGCATTGCCGCAGCCTTGCGCCAGCGCCTGCAACGCGCGCCCGTCGCGCGCCGACAGGATCAGGCTGGCTCCGCGGCGATGCAGTTCGCTGGCCAGCGCGGCGCCGATCCCGGCGCTGGCGCCGATGATCCAATACCGCTTGCCCGCGAAAAAGCCGGTCATATGCAGAACAGGGGCTGCAACAGGCGGGGCAACAGCGCATGAAAGCGCAGGGGCGCATCGGTCGCGGCAAGGCAGATGCAAGGGCCTTCCGCCCCAGCGATGGGCTGGTGGTCCAGATCGCCGCCCGCCACCTCGACATCCCCGGCGGCAAAGCGGCCCTCGCTGTCAGAGAAGCTGCCTTGCAGGACCATCGTCATCTCTAGCCCGCGGTGACCATGTTCCGGCACGGCCAACCCCGGAGGGATATAAAGCAACCGCAACGATCCTTCGCCGTCTGCCGCCAGAATCTGCTGCCGCACCCCGCCGCCCAGCATCCGCCAGGCGGGCGGCTTGCCGCCCATCGCCTGCATCACCGGCGCGGGAAAGATGCCAGAGCGGGCAATGGGGGCAGGCGCGGGCGCATCATCGTCCAGCGCCGCCATCACGCGGTCCAGCGCGCCCGACGACAGGTTGACCGGGCCGACGCTGTCCATCAGCGCCCCCCCCAGAACCTCTGCCGCCTCGGCCCGCGCGCGGCATTCGTCGCAGACCGAGATATGCGCGGCCACGACCACGGAAAACACATGTGGCAACTGCCCGGCGACATGGGCCGCGATCAGTTTTTCGGCGATATGATGAGAAATAACGGTCATTCGGGTTTCAGATCTGCCAGTTCCTTGCGCAGCCGGTCCAGTCCCAGCCGGATACGCGATTTGATTGTGCCAAGGGGAAGGCCGGTCTGCTGGCTGATCTCGGTATGGGTCAGCTCTTCCAGAAAGGCCTGCTCGATGGTGCGGGTCTGTTCGGGGCTAAGGGCCAGCAAGGCCGCCTTAAGCCGTGTGGTCTCTTGCTCCAGCGCCAGAATTTGCGCGGCGTCGGGTTCGGTGTCGGGCGGCTCATCCAGCACCTCTGGCAGCGGCGCGGGACGGCGGCGCACCAGATCGATCTGGCGGTTGCGCGCGATGCGGTAAATCCATGCCGAGGCGGGCGCGCGGTGCGGGTCAAACTGATCGGCCTTGCGCCAGACCGCCAGCATCACATCCTGCACCACATCTTCGGCCGTGCCATCGCGCAGGCCGCCCCGCATCAGCATGGCCTTCACCCTTGGGGCGAAATGGTCGAACAGCCGCGCAAAGGCCTGCCTGTCGCGCCTGTCGCGCACCGCCAGCAACCAAAGCGTCTGTTCCGAGACCGTCTCTTGCACGCCGCACTCCTGTTTCACCGGCGCAGCATGCCCCGGTGCCGCGCGGTCTGACAAGACCGGCAGGCAGGTGGCGCCCTGTGGCGCATCAAGAAGCAGGCAATCAAGCGACATGATGAAGATACGCGGCCCGTGGCCGGGCGGATCACCGGCAATCTGGCGCAAACGCAGAATAATTTTGTGGTGGGTTGATCCGCCTCCCTGGGCCTTGCGTAACCATGGAACAAGCAGACCAGACAAGCGGAGCCGCACCTTGCCCTTTGATCAGACGCCCGCCCAGAACATCGCGATCATCGGCGGCGGCATCTCTGGCCTGTCGGCTGCCTGGACCCTGTCGGGGATACACCGGGTCACGGTGTACGAGGCAGAGCCGCGGCTTGGTGGCCATGCCCGCACGGTGTTGGCGGGGCTGCGGGGCGACCAGCCGGTGGATACCGGGTTCATCGTGTTCAATTATGCCAACTATCCGCATCTGACGGGCCTGTTCCGTGATCTGGATGTGCCGGTGGAACGCAGCGACATGAGCTTTGGCGTCTCGATCGGCGGGGGGCGGCTGGAATATGCGCTGGCCTCGGTCAACGGGTTGTTCGGGCAGCGGGCGAATACGACGAACCCGCGGTTCTGGGGCATGCTGCGCGACATCATGCGGTTCAACGCGCGGGCAGAGACCGAGGCGGCGGACCCCGCGCTGACGATTGACCAGTTGCTGGAACGGCTGCGGCTGGGGCGGTGGTTCCGCGATTACTATCTTTACCCGATTTGCGGGGCGATCTGGTCCACCCCGACGCAGGCGATTGGCGGCTTTCCGGCGCAGGCGCTGGTGCGGTTCATGGGCAACCATGCGCTGATGTCGCCCACCGGGCAGCATCAATGGTGGACGGTGACGGGCGGCAGCACCGCCTATGTCAGCCGTCTGACCGGGGCGCTGACGGCGCGCGGGGTTGACCTGCGGCACGCGACGCCGGTGCAGCGGGTGATGCGGGATGCTGATGGCGTTACCCTGCACACCGCGCAGGACGGGCCGCGCCGCTTTGATCAGGTGATCTTTGCCACCCATGCCGATGTGACCCTGCGCCTGCTGGCCCGGCCCAGTGCGGAAGAGCAGGCAACCCTTGGCGCGATCCGATTTCAGGACAACCATACCGTCCTGCACCGCGATCCTGGCTTCATGCCGCGCCGCAGGGCCTGCTGGAGTTCATGGGTCTATAGCACCGACAGCCTTCGCCCGTCCGATACGCCCTTGGGCGTGACCTACTGGATGAACCGGCTGCAAAACATTCCGGAAGATGATCCGATGTTCGTCACGCTGAACCCGGCGCGGCCAATTCGCGAGGATCTGGTTTACGATCAGGTGACCTTCCGCCATCCGGTGTTCGATCATGCCGCCCTTGCGGCGCAGGGGCGGCTGGCGGGGTTGCAGGGGCAAAACCGCAGTTGGTTCGCCGGGGCCTGGATGCGTAATGGTTTCCACGAGGACGGCTATGCCAGCGCCCTGCGCGTGGCCCGGCGGCTGGCACCGGTTCTTGCATGACGGGGCTGACGGGCAACCTGGTGGCAAGTCTGGCGGCGGGCGAGGTGCGACGCATTGCTGCCCAAACCACCCATGCCCGGCGCGGCACCATTCGCCATGCCTTTCGCTATCATGTTGACTACATGATATTGTGCCCCGAAACGGCCCTGCCGCGTGCTTTATTTTCAATCGACCGATTGAATTTGACCTCGTTTAACAGCCGCGACCATGGCGGCCCGCGCGGTCAGGGCCGAGGTGCGGCCTGGGTGCGCGAGGTTTTGTTGGCGGCGGGGCTGGACGCTGCCGGGCTGACCATCGCGCTGATCACGCAGCCGCGCCTTTTTGGGTTGTGGTTCACGCCGGTCAGCTTTTGGCTCGCCCTTCGCGGCGAAAACCTGCTGGCCGTGATTGCCGAGGTGAACAACACCTTCGGCCAGCGCCACAGCTATCTTTGCCATTTGCCAGACTTTTCGCCCATCACGGCGCAGGATGAGATGGTGTCGCAAAAGGTGTTCTACGTCTCTCCGTTTCAGCGCATCGCGGGCAGCTATCGGTTCCATTTTGACCTGCGGCCAGATCGCTTTGGCGTGCGGATCGCCCAGATCGACGGGGCAGAGGGGCTGATCGCCACGATGACCGGCCCCATCACGCCCTTGCGTACCCGTGACCTGCTGGCCAGCCTGATCCGCCGCCCCGGCGGGGCCGCGCGGGTCGTGGCGCTGATCTTCTGGAACGCGCTGCGGCTGCGGCTGAAAGGCGCGCGGTATCAAAGTCCACCCCCTCCACCCGTTCAGGAAATCAGCCGCTGATGACTCTTGCGACCAATCTTGTGAAAACCCGCTTCCTGTCCTCGCTGGAGGGCATTCGCCACGGCACGCTGGTTCTGACCACGCCAGAGGGGCAAGTGCACCGCTTTGGCAGCGGGCCAGAGGCGGATCTGACCATCCGCGACTGGGCCTTGCTGCCCCTGCTGCTGACGCGGGGCGAGATTGGATTGGGAG
>CALRKX020000245.1:0-4562 GCA_943368305.1 Erythrobacter sanguineus | reverse complement strand
GGATGGCCAAGGCCGTGGCCCGGATCGACAAGCCGGGCGGCGATATTGACACGATTTCGAAGCGATTGGCCTATATTCGCACCTGGACCTATGTGGCGCAGCGGAAAAACTGGGTCGAAGACGAAAGCCATTGGCGGGACGAGACGCGCGCGGTAGAAGACCGCCTGTCGGATGCGCTGCACGCAGCCCTGACCCAAAGATTTGTAGACCGGCGGACAAGCGTTCTGCTTCGCCGGTTGAAACAGAAGGAGACCCTCGTGGCCGAGGTGAATGACAAGGGTGAAGTGACGGTTGAAGGCGAGTTCGTCGGCCGTCTGGAAGGCTTCCGCTTTCAGCAGGATGCCTCTGGCAGCCCGGATGAGGCGAAGACGCTGCGGCAGGCCGCCTATCAGGCGCTGAAGCCAGAGTTCAGCCTGCGGGCGGACCGTTTTTACAACGCGCCCGACACCGAGATGGACTTTACCGAGCAGGGTGGCCTGATGTGGGGCAATTCTGCGGTCGGCAAGCTGATCAAGGGGACCGAGGCGCTGAAACCGGCGGTCGAGGCCTTTGTCGATGAAGAGGCCGGGCCCGAGGTTGCCGAAAAGCTGCGTCGCCGGTTGCAGCACTTCATCGACCGCAAGGTGGCCGCTCAGTACGAGCCACTGCTGGCAATGGGGCGCGACGAAACCCTGCAAGGGCTGGCGCGCGGCTTTGCCTATCGGCTGGCCGAAGGCTTGGGCGTGATTTCACGCGAAGCCGTGGCCGCCGAGGTCAAGGAGCTGGATCAGGACGCGCGCGGTGCCCTGCGCAAGCATGGCGTGCGGTTCGGGCAATACACGGTATTCCTGCCCGCGCTGCTGAAGCCCGCGCCCACCCGGCTGCGGCTGGTTCTGTGGTCCTTGTGGAACGGGCTGTCAGAGTTTCCCGAAAGCCCGCCTCCGGGCCTTGTGACCATCCCGAACATCGCCGAGGTGCCGAAGACGCATTACACTCTGTCGGGCTATCACCCGGCGGGCAGCCGTGCGATCCGCATCGACATGCTGGAGCGTCTTGCCGACATCCTGCGCCAGAAAGACAGTCGCGCCGGGTTTGAAGCCACGCCCGACATGCTGTCGATCACCGGCATGACGTTGGAGCAGTTCAACGACCTGATGGGGGGCTTGGGCTACAAGGGCGAAAAGGGCGAGCGGACCAAGGTGAAGGCTGCGGTTGCTGCCCCGGTCGAGGTGGTGGTGGACCCCGAGGCGGTGATCAACCCGATCCCCGAAGAGGTCTCTATCCTTGCGCCGTTGCCCGAAGAAGCCCCGGCAGAGGCCGCCGCCGAAGCCGCGCCCGAGATGGAGGTGTTCTACACCTTTACCTGGGCGCCGAAGCCCCGTTTCCAGCGCCCCGAACGTGGCCCGCGCCCCGAGCGTCAAGGCGAGCGTGGCCCCCGCAAGGAGGGCGATGCCCCGCGCGCCGATGCCCCCCGTGGCGACCGTCCGCCCCGCGAAAAGCGCGAAGGCGACCGTGGGCCCCGCCCGGAAGGTGAGCGTCGTGGACCGAAACCCGAAGGCGGCAAGCCGCAGGGCGACCGGGGCGGTGACCGCAAGGGCGGTGGCAAGTTTGACCGCAACCGCGACCGCGACAACAAGCCGAAGTCTTTCGAGGCACGGCCCCCGCGCCCCGAAAAGCCGATTGATCCCGACAACCCCTTTGCTGCCCTGCTGGCACTGAAGGGCAAGGTCTAAGGCCGGTATGGCGGGACCGGGCGGCAAGCAGACCCATCTGGCCCAGCCGAAATTGCGGCTGGACAAATGGTTGTTTCACGCCCGGTTCTTCAAATCGCGCGAACTGGCTGCCGAGGTGGCCGAGGGCGGGCATCTGCGGATCAATGCGCAGCGCTGCCTGAAACCGGCGCATGGGCTGGCGGTGGGCGATGTGCTGACCTTTCCGCAAGGCCGCCGCATCCGCCTGATCCGGGTCTTGTCGCTGTCTGACCGGCGCGGACCCGCAACCGAGGCGATTGCGCTGTACGAAGATCTGGATCCGCCGGGGCAGGATGCCGTGGCAGAGCCGCTTGAATGATCCTGCCCAAGGGGGTAGGGATGCGCCGTGAACGCTATGAGGCCCGCCGATGACCTATGTGGTGACCGACAACTGCATCGCCTGCAAATACACCGACTGCGTCGAGGTATGCCCGGTTGACTGCTTTTACGAGGGCGAGAATACGCTGGTCATCCACCCGGATGAATGCATCGATTGTGGCGTCTGCGAACCCGAGTGCCCCGCCGATGCGATCCGCCCGGATACCGAACCGGACATGGACAAATGGGTGACGTTCAACCGCAAATATGCCCTGCTGTGGCCGGTGATCACCACCAAGCGCGACCCGTTGCCCGGCTATGAAGAGCGCGATGGCGAAAGTGGCAAGCTTGAGAAGTATTTCTCGGAAGCCCCTGGTCAGGGTGGCTGATTCGGTTTTGATCCGTCAGTTTGGGTCAGTTTGGCTGACTGTCTGGTAAAATACTCGAGATTTCCGGGCGTGATTGGCCTGTCGTCGCTATTGCGGCAGTTGGAATCGCGTCATTTTTGTGCTACATAATTCTCACACAAAACAAATATACCTGACTGCGCCTCAGGACTGCTCGTCTGGGACGCTTTTTCCGACACTGATTTGACCGCAGGGCGGGATTTTCCCGTGCTGTGGCAGTTTGCGCCGGAAAATGGGTGAACGCCGAGGACTCTGACAAACATGACCAAAGCCAAGAAGCCCGAATTTCGCCCTGACGAATTCGTGGTCTACCCCGCCCATGGCGTGGGCAGGATTGTCTCGATCGAAGAGCAAGAGATTGCCGGGCTGAAGCTGGAGCTGTTCGTCATCTCGTTCGAAAAGGACAAGATGACGCTGCGGGTTCCGACCAACAAGGCGATCGACATCGGGATGCGGCAGCTTTCCTCGCCCGAAGTGGTGTCGAAGGCGCTGGATACGCTGAAGGGCAAGGCACGGGTCAAGCGGGCGATGTGGTCGCGCCGCGCGCAAGAGTATGAGCAAAAGATCAACTCGGGCGACCTGATGGCGATTGCCGAGGTGGTGCGCGACCTGCACCGCGCTGATGACCAGCGCGAGCAAAGCTATTCCGAACGTCAGCTTTACGAAGCGGCGCTGGAGCGTCTGACCCGCGAAGTGGCCGCCGTTTCGGGTGATGACGAAGCGGGCGCACAGCGCAAGGTTGGCGATGTGCTGACCAGCCGCGCGGCCTGATAAGGTTTGACAAGTTTACGCAACGGCGGCCTTCGGGTCGCCGTTTTGCTTTAGGCCGCCAGCGCCAGTGCCGTTGTCAGCGCGATCTGCTGGCAGGCGCCCAGAACATCGCCGGTCTGGCCGCCGATCTTGGCGCGCGCGATCAGGGCGACAGTTGCGGCCCCCAGGGTGGCAGCAAGAATCATCGGCAATGCCAACCAGCCCACCAAACCCAGCGCCAGCACCCCGGCAAGCCCCGCCGCTTGCCCTGTCGTCGCCCAGCCCGGCGCGCCATGGCTGGCTGACAGGCCGCTGCCGCGCGCATTGGGCAAGGCGGCCATCGCGGCAGGCATGACGGCGCGCGACAGCGCCTCGGCGGCAAGAACGGGCGCCCAATGGCCCGCGCCGACCAGCACCGTCAGCGCCGACCAGCGCGCCAGCAACACGATGCCAAGCGCCAGCACGCCATAGCTGCCGACGCGGCTGTCTTTCATGATCTCCAACCGCCGGGCCTTGTCGCGCCCGCCCCAGAAGCCATCGGCGCAATCGGCCAGCCCGTCTTCGTGCAGGCCCCCGGTCAGGGCTGCGGCAACGCCCAGCATCAGCGCGGCGGTAACACCCGGCGTTATGCCAAGGGCGGCAGCGGCCAGCCCGGCCAGAACCGCCAACCCGCCAACAGCCAGCCCCGCAACCGGCCAGGCCCAGGCGGCACCCGGGTCTGGTGCGCCAGTGTCAGGCATCGGCAACCGGGTCAACAGGGCGAAGGCAGCGCAGAGATCGTGGCGCAGGTCGCGCAATTGCATCCAACGGTCCTTTCCGGGCTGTTCATTCGCCTTGGCCTTGGCTAGCCAAGGGAGAACCGGAATACAACGGATTTGCCATGCAAGCCTTCACCAGTCTGACCGAATTCGCCGCCCTGCTGGCGGCAAGCCCCGCCGCCGATGCCACGGCCCATTCCGCCGCTGCCGCCCGCAATGGCCAGTTGACCAAACCCCCCGGCGCGCTGGGGCGGCTGGAAGAGGTGGCGATCTGGATTGGCGGCTGGCAGGGTCGGGCGCAGCCGCGGATCGACCACCCCCAAGTGGTAATTTTTGCTGGCAACCATGGCGTGACGGCGCAAGGGGTTTCGGCCTTTCCGCCCGAGGTGACGGTGCAGATGGTGGCCAATTTCCGTCATGGCGGGGCGGCGATCAACCAGTTGGCGCGGCTGCATGGAGCCGAGGTCGAGGTGGTGGCGCTGGAGCTGGATCGGCCGACGGCCGATTTTACCCAAGTCCCTGCGATGACCGAGGCCGAGACCGTGGCCTCGCTGCAAGCCGGCTGGGACGCGGTGAACCCCAAGGCAGACATTCTGGTG
>CALRKX020000244.1:0-4562 GCA_943368305.1 Erythrobacter sanguineus | reverse complement strand
CGATGGGCCACCAGCACCGCCTCGGCCCCGCGAAACAGCGCCGCGCCGCCGCCCGGCCCATCTTCCAGAACGATCACAACCCGCCGCCTCCTGCCGCCACGCCCCCTACCTAGCGCGCCTCCCCCCCGCAGACCAGCATCGCCACGCCCCGACGCGCGACATTTGCGACGCCCGCGCAAAGAGCAATCCACCTCGCTCCGGACCCTGCCCCCTGACATCGTGCTGTAAAATTCTATTCAACGCTTGCCAGACTGAAAAATCCCGGCTCTGCTTTGCCACAGGGCGCGACATGCAGCCGCACCTCTCAAAAACAATAAGAACATCCCAACGGATTGGAGGGTAACCAAACCATGTCTTCGGACCATTATTCCGACAAGGACCACCATGAGGACGTCAAAGTCCTGCATGGCATGGGCTATGCACAAGAGCTGTCACGCTCGATGTCGAAGTTTTCGAACTTCGCCATTTCCTTCTCGATCATCTGTATCCTGTCGGGCGGCATCAACTCTTTCGCCCAGGCAATCTCTTCGGTCGGCGGCGCCGGCGCGGGCATCGGCTGGATCGTCGGTTGCGCGCTGTCGGGCATGTTCGCCCTGTCGATGGCGCAAATCGCATCGGCCTTTCCCACGGCGGGGGGCCTTTATCACTGGGGCTCCATTCTGGGGAACCGCTTCTGGGGCTGGCTGACAGCCTGGCTCAACCTGCTGGGGCTGATCACGGTTCTGGGGGCCATCAACATCGGCACCGCCTATTTCTTTGCGGGCACCTTCGGGCCGATGTTCGGGTTTAGCGGCACCGATATGCAGGTGGTGGGCTTTGTCGCGGTGATCACCATCATCCAGGCATTGTTCAACCACCTCGGCATCAAGGTCACGACGATGCTGACCGACATCTCGGGTTATATCATCTTTGCCGTGACCGCCGCTCTGGTCATCGCCTGCCTGGTTTACGCGCCCGCAATCGACATCTCGCGACTGTGGACCTTCACCAACTACTCGGGCGAGGTGGGCGGCAACGTGTTCCCGCAGTCTGATAACGTCGGCTACCTGTTCCTTCTGTGCCTGTTGCTGCCGGTCTATACCATCACCGGCTATGACGCCTCGGCCCATACGTCCGAGGAAACCAAGAACGCCGCCACCTCGGTGCCCAAGGGCATCGTGACGGCTGTGTTCTGGTCGTCCCTCATCGGCTGGATCATGATCTGCGCCATCACTCTGGCGATCCCCGATATGGCCACTGCGGCAGGTCAGGGCTGGGGCATGTTCTTTGCCACGATGGATGCAATCCTGCCTGCGGCACTGAAAGACATCATCTATCTTGGTATCTTCATCGCCCAGCTCCTGTGTGGTCTGGCCACGGTTACTTCGGCCAGCCGGATGCTGTTTGCCTTCTCTCGCGATGATGGCGTGCCGCTGTTCTCCAAGGCCCTGGCCACGGTGTCGCCCAAATATCGCACCCCGGTGAATGCGATCTGGACAGCAACGGTGCTGTGCATCCTTTATGTGGTGCTGGCCATGACCATCAAGGTTGGCGAAACCTCGATCTATGTGATCGTCGTGAACTCGACGCTGGTGTTCTTGTTCCTGTCCTTCACCGTACCGCTGGTGGCGGGCCTCTTTGCCTATGGCACCCCCAAATGGCCGAACCCCGGTCCCTGGGCAATGTCTGCGGGCCTTTACAAGCTGGTCACCGTCCTGTCGGTGGTCGGCATGGCGGTGATCCTGTTCATCGCCGTGGCCCCGCCGAACGAGCGGGTGCTTTATGTGGTGCTGGGCTTCATCGCCCTTGCCGTTGTGCTGTGGGTACTGGTGGAAAACCGCCGCTTCGAAGGCCCGCCCACCGGCGACCGCATCGCCGCCCGCAAGGCAGCAATTGCCGCGGCAGAGGCGGCAGTCGGCGAAAAGACCTGACCGAACTGACATAACATCAAAGGGCCGGGGGGAAACTTCCGGCCCTTTTTGCTGCGCCGGCTCTGGCACCAGATTTCTTCGAGGAAATGTGCAAAATCCTTCCATGGATTTTGTGCGCCAAAGCCCAACCGATTCCGCCTTGCGCCCGGAAAGCAGGCGACTATAACCCCGCCAGTTTGCCCGCCCGATGGAGAGAACCATGCCCAAGCGCACCGATATCAAGTCTATCATGATCATCGGCGCAGGCCCCATCGTCATCGGGCAAGCGTGCGAGTTCGACTATTCCGGCGCTCAGGCCTGCAAGGCGCTGCGCGAAGAGGGCTACCGCGTCATCCTGGTCAACTCGAACCCCGCCACGATCATGACCGACCCCGGTCTGGCCGATGCAACCTATATCGAACCGATCACGCCGGAAGTCGTCGCCAAGATCATCGAAAAAGAGCGCCCCGATGCCCTGCTGCCCACCATGGGCGGGCAGACCGGGCTGAACACCGCCCTCGCGCTGGCCGATATGGGCGTGCTGGACCAGTTCAACGTCGAACTGATCGGTGCCAAGCGCGACGCCATCGAAATGGCCGAAGACCGCAAACTGTTCCGTGAGGCGATGGACCGTATTGGCCTGGAAAACCCCAAGGCCACCATCGTCGCCGCGCCCAAGCTGCCCAATGGCAAATATGACATCGCCGCCGGCGTCGCCCAGGCGATTGCCGAGATCGAATATGTCGGCCTGCCCGCCATCATCCGCCCTGCCTTCACCCTTGGCGGCACCGGCGGCGGCGTGGCCTATAACCGCGACGATTACGAAGCCATCGTGCGTTCGGGGCTAGAGGCCTCGCCCGTGGCGCAGGTGCTGGTGGACCAGTCGCTGCTGGGCTGGAAAGAATATGAAATGGAGGTTGTCCGCGACAAGGCCGACAACGCCATCATCGTCTGCTCCATCGAGAACATCGACCCGATGGGCGTACATACCGGCGATTCGATCACCGTCGCACCAGCGCTGACGCTGACCGACAAGGAATACCAGATCATGCGCAACGGCTCCATCGCCGTCCTGCGCGAGATCGGGGTGGAAACCGGCGGTTCCAACGTGCAATGGGCGATCAACCCCGCCGATGGCCGTATGGTCGTGATCGAGATGAACCCGCGTGTGTCGCGCTCGTCCGCGCTGGCGTCGAAGGCCACCGGCTTTCCCATCGCGAAAATCGCCGCCAAACTCGCCGTCGGCTATACGCTGGACGAGTTGGACAATGACATCACCAAGGTCACGCCCGCGTCGTTCGAACCCTCGATCGACTATGTCGTCACCAAGATCCCGCGCTTTGCCTTTGAAAAATTCCCCGGCAGCGAACCTCTGCTGACCACCGCGATGAAATCGGTGGGCGAAGCGATGGCGATTGGCCGCACCATCCACGAATCGCTGCAAAAGGCGCTTGCCAGCCTTGAAACCGGCCTGACCGGTTTTGACGAAATCGCGATTCCAGGTGTTTCGTCCACGGGCGCCCCCGACCGCGCCGCCATTTCCAAGGCGTTGTCCCAGGCCACGCCCGACCGCCTGCGTGTCATCGCCCAAGCCATGCGCCATGGCTTCAGCAATGACGACATTCAGGCCATCACCTCGTTCGATCCGTGGTTCCTGGCCCGCATCCGCGAGATCATCGACACCGAGGCAGAGGTGCGCAAATCCGGCCTGCCCGTCACCGCCGACGGCCTGCGCAAGCTCAAGATGATGGGCTTCACCGATGCCCGCCTGGCCAAACTGACCGGCCGCGACGAGGCGCAGATTCGCCGCGCCCGCCGCAACCTTGGCGTCACCGCCGTCTTCAAGCGCATCGACACCTGCGCGGCCGAGTTCGAGGCCCAGACCCCCTATATGTATTCCACCTACGAAGTGCCCGCGATGGGCGATGTGGAATGCGAGGCCCGGCCTTCCAATGCCAAAAAGGTCGTCATCCTGGGTGGCGGCCCCAACCGCATCGGTCAGGGGATCGAGTTTGATTACTGCTGCTGCCACGCCTGTTTCTCGCTGACGGCGGCGGGCTATGAAACCATCATGGTCAACTGCAACCCCGAGACGGTCTCGACCGACTATGACACTTCGGACCGCCTGTATTTCGAACCGCTGACGCTGGAGCATGTTCTGGAAATCCTGCGGGTCGAACAGGAAAACGGCACCCTGCACGGCGTGATCGTGCAGTTCGGCGGCCAGACGCCGCTGAAACTGGCCAATGCCCTGCATGAAGAGGGCATCCCGATCCTGGGCACCACGCCCGATGCGATTGATCTGGCCGAGGATCGCGAGCGGTTCCAGCATTTCTTGCAGGATCTGGGCCTGAAACAGCCGGTCAACGGCACCGCCCGCAGCCGCGATGAGGCGTTCAAGGTCGCGCATGACGTGGGCTATCCGCTGGTCATCCGCCCCTCTTTCGTGTTGGGTGGCCGCGCGATGGAAATCGTGCGCTCTGACGAACAGTTGGAACGCTATATCGCCACGGCCGTGCAGGTTTCCGGCGATACGCCGGTGCTGCTAGACAGCTATCTCTCCGGCGCGATCGAGGTGGACGTGGATGCCCTGTGCGATGGCACCGATGTGCATGTCGCGGGAATCATGGAACATATCGAGGAAGCGGGCGTCCATTCCGGCGATTCCGCCTG
>CALRKX020000243.1:0-4573 GCA_943368305.1 Erythrobacter sanguineus | reverse complement strand
CGAAATCGTCCCGGCACATTTCAAAGGCTCCGGACCAGGAATTTTGGAAACTCCGGCAGCGCCACCGCCGGGCCGGGCCTTTCTTTGGTCCGCCAAATCGGTCATAACGCCGCCGAATTAGCCCGGAGAGAGACCATGCACGACATCCGCCAGATCCGCGAAAACCCCGCCGCGTTCGACGCCGCGCTGGCGCGCCGTGGGCTTGATGGCATGTCGTCGCCCCTTCTGGTACTGGACGAGGCGCGGAGGACCAAAATTCTGGCCGCCGAAACCGCACAGGCCGAACAGAACCGCGCCTCGAAAGAGGTGGGTGCCGCCAAGGCGCGCGGCGATGAAGCTGAATTTCAACGCCTGCGCGCGCTGGTGGCCGAGAAGAAGGCCGAGATTGCAACGCTGACCGCAGAGGCCGACGCCGAAGACGCCAAACTGCGCGACGCGCTGATGCGCATTCCCAACCTGCCGTTGGCAGAGGTGCCAGAGGGCGCCGACGAAGATGACAACGTCGAAATCCACCGCTGGGGAACACCGAGAGAGTTCGCCTTTGCGCCAAAAGAGCATTTCGACATCGCCGGGGTCAAACCGGGTATGGATTTTGAAACCGCCGCCAAACTGTCGGGCAGCCGCTTTGTCGTCTTGCGCGGCGCGGTGATCCGGGTTCATCGCGCGCTGGCCCAGTTCATGCTGGACACCCATATCACCGAACATGGCCTGACCGAAACCTGGACCCCGGTTCTGGTCAAGGACGAGGCGATGTATGGCACCAACCAACTGCCGAAATTTGCCGAAGACAGCTATCAGACCACCAATGGCTGGTGGCTGATCCCGACCTCTGAGGTCACCCTGACCAACACCGTGGCGGGCGACATCGTGGACGAGGCGAAACTGCCGATCCGCATGACGGCCCATACCCAGTGCTTCCGCTCCGAAGCGGGCAGCGCGGGCAAGGACACCACCGGCATGCTGCGCCAGCACCAGTTCGAAAAGGTGGAAATGGTGACGATCTGCGCCCCCGGCACCCATCTGGACGAGCAGGAGCGGATGCGCCGCTGCGCCGAGGCCATTCTGGAAAAGCTGGGCATTCCCTATCGCACCATCGTGCTGTGTACCGGCGACATGGGCTTTGGCGCGCAGCGCACCTTTGATCTTGAGGCGTGGCTGCCCGGCCAGAACCGTTATCGCGAAATTTCGTCCGTCTCGACCTGCGGCCAGTTTCAGGCCCGCCGCATGAACGCGCGCTACCGGCCTGCCAAATCTGAAAACGGCGGTGGCAAGCCAGAGTTTGTGGCAACCTTGAACGGATCCGGCCTTGCCGTGGGCCGCTGCCTGATCGCGGTGCTGGAAAATGGCCAGCAGGCCGATGGCTCGGTTGATCTGCCGGCGGTGCTGCATCCCTATCTGGGCGGCAAGACCCGCATTGCGGCGGATGGCGTTCTGGTCTGACACCCCTAGGGGCCGTGGCCCCTAGGCGCGCCCTTCGATCCGGGCGCGCAGGGACACCGTGTCAACCGTCGCCAGATAGCGCGGAATGTTGGCCCATATCCGGTGAAAGCCAAAGCCCCCGTTGACCAGCTCATCGGCGGCGTCAGACCGCGACCAGCCCTGATACAGCAGCCGCCACAGCGCGCAGATCACCCCCGTCCGGTCCGCCCCGTGGTGGCAATGCACCAGCACCGGCCCCTCGGTCATTGCCGCCCGCAAGGCGCGCATGGCCAATACGACCCGCGCGCCGTGGTTTTCGCCAACATGGCGCGCCTTCATGGGCACCCGCATCACCGCGACGCCACTGCCTAGCGCCAGCGCCCGGTCATCCACCGTCTGTCGCAAGGACAGGGCGGATCGGATGCCAAGCTGCCGCATAGCGGCAAACCCGTCAGCCTCTGGTTGGGCAGAGCGGAACAACAGCGGAGTGACCTGATACAGATTGGGCAGGCCTGTCTGCAAAGGCAGAACAGGCTGCGCCCAGTCTCCTGGCCGTGCGGTAACCCGAACCGGCCAGCCCGCGCCCGCAACCCCCAAAAGCCCCGCGCGCACTATCAGGTTGCGGCGATCAGGTCTGATCATGCCGCCTTGAACGTGATCTGACGGCGCAGGAACTGCGTGGCTTTGTGCGAGACATAAACCGGATCACCCGTGGTCAGAAATTTCGATTCTGCGCCTGCGCCGTGAAACTCGGGCCGCCGCGCCAGATAGTCGGCCAGACTTTCGGCCACCAGATTGGCCTGGCTGTAAACCTTGACATCCCCCCCCAGCGCATCCTGAAAAACCCGCTGCATCAGGGGGTAATGGGTGCAGCCCAGAATGGCCGCCTCTGGGTGCGGCATCCGGCGTTTCAGCGCCTCGACATGGCTGCGCACCAAAGCCTCGGCCAGAATCTCGTCGCCCTGCTCGATCGCATCGACCACGCCGCCGCAGGGCTGCGCCTCGACATCGACGCCGATCGCCCGAAACGCCAGCTCTCGTTGGAACGCCCTGCTCGCTACGGTTGCAGGGGTTGCAAACAGTGCCACATGTTTCACCGCCACCTCTCGGGGCGGCGAATTGTCGCCCCACTGGCGTTCGGTCAGCGCTTCGATCAGCGGAACGAACACCCCCAGCACCCGTTTCTCCTTGGGAACCCAGGTCTCCTGCATCCGTTTCAGTGCCGCTGCCGAGGCCGTATTGCAGGCCAGAATGACCAGATCGCAGCCCTCGGACCACAGCCGTTCTACCGCCCCGCAGGTCAGATTGAAGATGTCGTCATGGGTGCGGACCCCATAGGGAGCATGGGCATTATCCCCATAATAAACAAAGGGAATATCTGGCAATCGGCGCGAAACTGCATCCAGAACCGTCAGGCCCCCAAGGCCCGAATCAAAGATACCAACTGCCATCCGCCCCTCCCTTGTCGTCCGGGGCCACGCAGGGCGCCGGGCGGGATCTTGCCTCTGCCCGATCATAGCCGCGCCGCCCGGTCAGGGAAAGCCCGCAGAACCGTGGGATAATTACGTCAACCATTGAAATAATTCGACCAGAGTTGCATTTAGCGCAAGCGAGCTATGCGAGGATGCACGGGTTCGTGGTAAGTTGCAAAAGAGTGAAAAGGTATCGAGATGGATTGGGACAAGCTGCGCATCTTTCATGCGGTGGCCGAAAAGGGCAGTCTGACCCATGCGGGTGACGTGCTGCACCTTAGCCAATCTGCCGTCAGCCGCCAAATCCGCGCGCTGGAAGAGAGCCTGAATGTCACGCTGTTCCACCGCCATGCCCGCGGCCTGATTCTGACCGAACCGGGCGAGTTGCTGTATGATGCCACCACGCAAATGGTCAAACGGCTGGACGCCACCGCCGCCCGTATCCGCGATGCAGAGGATGAGGTGTTCGGCGAGTTGCGCGTCACCACGACGACCGGCTTCGGCACGATGTGGCTTGCACCGCGTCTGGTCAGCCTTTACGCCAAATACCCCGAGCTGAAAATTGATCTGATGCTGGAAGAGCGGGTGCTGGACCTGCCGATGCGCGAGGCGGATGTCGCCATCCGCATGAAGGAACCCAGCCAGGCCGATCTGATCCGCAAGCGCCTGATGAACATCCGCATGCGGCTTTACGCGACGCCAGACTATCTTGCCGAGCACGGCACCCCGAAATCCATGTCGGATTTCGCCAAACACCGCCTGATCTGTCAGCACGCCGGAACCGCGCAGGTCGCGGCGGGGGCCACGCTGGTCGCCCAGATCATGAGCAACAATCTGCGATCAACACTGACGGTGAACAATTATTTCGGCGTGTCGCAAGGCGTGGTGAACCATTTGGGTATCGGGGTTCTGCCCGATTATCTGACCGAAGACTTTCCGCATCTTGTGCGGGTGCTGCCCGATATCGAAAGCGAAGAGGTTCCGGTCTTTCTTGCCTATCCGGAAGAGCTGCGCCACTCCAAGCGGGTAGCGGCTTTCCGCGAATTCGTGACAGAAGAAATTTTCGCCTATCGCAAGCGCCATCAGGATTGAACGGCCCCTGACGGCACTTTTCGCGGCGCGCGCGCCCAGGTTTTTGGCGCGGTCCTGATAAGTGCCTTGCAAATTTGCAGCTTGAAAACCGCAGGCATGCATCAAACGCATAACGGAAATGCTGCGAGCGCTAAACAATGATGGTTGCGAGAATCAGGTCGCAGCCATAAATACCGCTTCGAGGCGGCAGTTGAGTTCGCTCTTGCCCCTCATACCTCCCTGTTGGACTTGGGCCGAGCTTTTGCTCGGCCTTTTTTTACGCCGCCCAAAGCACTTGAGGCGACTTTCCGTCCTGCGGCATGAAGTGATCCGGTCTTAAGGGCCGCAAACCAACACCGTCCATAAAAAATCGAACCCTATCGCAGTTCTTCCAGCTTTTTGGTCAAGAACCGGGCATCTGCGGTGCCATGTGCCGCAAGAATGGCCTCTTCATGGGCGGATTTCGCAGCCGCGGCATCACCCATCCGGGTCGCCAGGGTGGCAAGACAGGGCGGATAGCCGGTCAAGGGCGCAGGCCGGTGGCAATCTCTGCCCCCCGCCCCCCCCACACGGTTCAGCCACCACCAAGGGCGTCAGTTCCACCTGCAACT
>CALRKX020000242.1:0-4586 GCA_943368305.1 Erythrobacter sanguineus | reverse complement strand
CGATTTCACGCTGCAGGGCGGCGATCAGCGCCGGGTGGCGGGGTTCTTCAAAGACCCGGAAAAGGCGCAATCGGTGAAAATGTCGAAAAGCAGCTCGGATGATGCGTTCTGGGACCGGTATACCGCCTTCACCGCGCAGGCAGAGGCCTATTGCGCAGCGCAGTAAGGGCTTAGGCGTCACCTGGCCCCTTGCCAAAGCGGTAGTTGGCCGCGTGGTCGGGCAGGGCGATGCCAGGTGCCAGATCGGGCGCGGGCTGCGGCGGGCCCATGGTCAGGCTGATCGGCAGGTTGCCGGCCCAGACCGGCCAATCGCGGTCCTGCTCTGGGTCGCTGTCGCCGGGGGCGGCGGCGGAAACCTTAGCAGAGGCCTCGGTCAGCGGCAGGGACAGGATCGCGGTCGCCTTTAGCTCCTGCGTGGTCATCGGGCGAAGCTGCGGCCAACGGCCGGGGAACATCTGCTCCATCATGGTTTCAAGATGCCGGGCCTTGAGCGCCGGGTCGTTGACGGCCTGCGCGGTGCCCATGACCATCACACAGCGGTAATTGACCGAATGTTCAAGGCCAGAGCGCGACAGCACCATGGCATCGGTCAGCGTCACGGTCACGCAGACCGGCCCGCCGGTGGCCGCGCGGGTCATGCGGCTGGCGGCAGAGCCGTGCCAGTAGATATGGTCGCCTTCCCGCCATTGCAGGGTGGGGGTGACGACGGGGCAGCCGTCGATCAGATGGCCGACATGGGCGACCGGCATCGCATCAAGAATGGCGTTGATGGTGTCGCGGTCATAGGCGGCCTTGTCATGCAGGCGGCGAACGCGGGTGCGGGGCGAGGGGGCTTTGGTCATGGCGGCAGGCTAAGCGAGGCGCGCGGCGGGGGAAATGGGGATTTGGGGGGAAGCGTTGTCGGTGATGCCCCCTCTACTCTCCCCCCACCGAGGGGGAGTTGGCTTTGGTCGGGTGCGGAGCACGCACCCTATGGGGGCATTGCGGGATGGGATGGTAGGGGAGCACTTGGTAAGGGGCGTGATGACGCGCACCTTTGACGGTTACTGAAAAAGGCCCCCGAGGGGGCCTTTTCTTTACTCTGCCGTCAGCAGCGGGGGTTTCTGCCCGGTCAGACGGGGTTTGCCCGGCTCTTCATAGGTCAGGTGGATCGCGTCATCCTTGACGCCCACATGCACCGTGCCGCCCTTGACCAGCTTACCGAACAAGAGTTCCTCGGCCAGCGGCTTCTTGATGTTTTCCTGAATCACGCGGCCCAAGGGACGCGCGCCCATCTTGTCATCATAGCCCTTGTCGCCCAGCCACACCGCCGCCTCTGGCGACAGGTCGATATGGACATTCCGGTCCATCAACTGCGCTTCGAGTTGCAGCACGAACTTTTCAACCACCTGGCTGATCACATCCTTGGACAGAGGCGCGAAGGAGATCACCGCGTCCAGACGGTTGCGGAATTCGGGCGTGAAGGTGCGCTCGATCGCGGCGGTATCTTCGCCGGTGCGACGGTCGCGGTTAAAGCCGATCGCCGATTTCGACATTTCGGTCGCGCCGGCGTTCGACGTCATGATCAGGATCACGTTGCGGAAATCCACCGTCCGGCCGTTGTGGTCGGTCAGTTTGCCGTGGTCCATCACCTGCAACAGGATGTTGTAAACATCCGGATGCGCCTTTTCCATTTCGTCAAGCAGCAGCACACAATGCGGATCCTGATCGACGCCATCGGTCAGCATGCCGCCCTGATCAAAGCCGACATAGCCGGGCGGGGCACCGATCAGCCGCGAAACCGCATGCTTCTCCATGTATTCCGACATGTCGAAACGCAGGAGTTTGACGCCGAGGGACGACGCGAGTTGCTTGGCGACCTCGGTCTTGCCCACCCCGGTCGGCCCGGCGAACAGATAGTTGCCGATGGGTTTTTCGGGTTCGCGCAGGCCCGCACGGGCCAGTTTGATCGCCGAGCACAGGGCCTCAACCGCCTTGTCCTGACCGAAGACCACGCGTTTCAGCGTCTTTTCCAGATCGCGCAGGGTTTCCGCATCATCTTTCGAGACGTTCTTGGGCGGTATGCGGGCGATCTTGGCGACCACGGCCTCAATCTCTTTGGTGCCCAGCGTCTTGCGGCGCTTGCCTTCGGGCAAGAGGTGCTGCGCTGCGCCCGCCTCGTCGATCACGTCAATCGCACTGTCGGGCAGCTTGCGGTCGTGGATATATCGCGCGGCCAGTTCGACCGCCGATTTGATGGCATCGGCGGTGTAGCGGACATCGTGGTGATCTTCGAAATGCGGTTTCAGGCCTTGCAGGATCTTGATGGCATCCGGCACGGTGGGTTCGTTCACGTCAATCTTCTGGAACCGGCGGCTAAGGGCGCGGTCCTTTTCAAAGTGCTGACGGAATTCCTTGTAGGTGGTCGATCCCATGCAGCGCAGCTTGCCGCCCTGAAGCGCAGGCTTCAGCAGGTTCGAGGCGTCCATCGCCCCACCGCTGGTGGCACCCGCGCCGATGACGGTGTGAATCTCGTCAATGAACAGGATCGCGTCGGGGTGATCTTCCAGCTCTTTGACGACCTGCTTCAGCCGTTCCTCGAAATCACCGCGATAGCGGGTTCCGGCCAGCAGCGCGCCCATGTCGAGGCTGTAGATCGTGGCATGGGCCAGAATTTCCGGCGTCTGCTTGTCCACGATCTTCTTGGCCAAGCCTTCGGCAATGGCGGTTTTGCCAACGCCAGGATCGCCTACCAGAAGCGGGTTGTTCTTGCGGCGGCGGCACAGAACCTGAATTGCACGCTCCACCTCTGCCTCGCGCCCGATCAGCGGATCGACATCGCCTTTACGGGCCTTGACGTTCAGATCGACGCAATACTTCGACAGCGCGGATTCCTTGGCCTCTCCGGCTTCGCCCTTGGGGGTTTCGTGCTGGGTTTCATCCGCACCAGAGACGGGGCGGGTTTCGCCATAGCTGGGGTCTTTCGCCACGCCATGGGCGATGAAGTTCACCGCGTCATAGCGTGTCATGTCCTGTTCTTGCAGGAAATAGGCGGCGTTCGATTCGCGTTCGGCGAAGATCGCGACCAGCACATTGGCGCCCGTCACCTCGGTCCGGCCAGAGGATTGCACATGGATCGCGGCGCGCTGGATGACGCGCTGAAAGGCTGCGGTGGGAACCGCCTCTGAGCCTTCAACCTCTGTCACCAGAGTTGAAAGATCATCGTCAATGAATTCGACCAGCGTCTTGCGCAGGTCGTCCAGATTGACCGAACACGCCTTCATCACGCGCGCGGCGTCAGGCTCGTCAATCAGGGCCAGAAGCAGGTGTTCCAGGGTGGCCAGTTCGTGACGGCGCGCATTGGCAAGGGCAAGCGCGGCGTGAATGGCCTGTTCCAGCGTCGTGGTAAAAGATGGCACGTTGAGTGCTCCTGTTCCTGCGGGTCGAGGGCGTCACCCCGACCGTGGCCTCATAAGGTAAAGGATCGGTTTTCTGGGGCAGGTTTCAAGCCCCATCGCACCGGATTTGTGCTTTCTTTCGAAAGCGGCACAAAATGTGATCATTTCGCGCGCGCGCGGGTCGTCCCGGCCCTGTCGCAATGGGGTATTTGGGGTGCCGCACGGCATTTGCAAGGGGCCGCGACTGGTGCATGAAATCATGCACCCTGCGGTCTGGTCTGATCAGAACCGGTCCTTGCGGGCACGAATCTCGGTGAACACATCCAGATCGCTGGCATCTGGCAGGCCGACGGCGGCCTTGATCTGGGGCAGGTGGCACCGCAGGTAGGGGTTGGTTGCCAGCTCTTCCGACAAGAGCGCCGGCACTGTGGCGCGTCCCTCGGCCCGTGCGGCGGTGCAGGCGGCGATGCGGGCCTGAAGGGCGGGGTTTTCCGGTTCGATCGTCGCGGCAAAGCGCAGATTAGAGGCGGTGTATTCATGGCCCGAGCAAATCACCGTATCGGGCGGCAGCGCGGCCAGTTTCTGCAGGCTGGCGAACATTTCGGCAGGTGTGCCTTCGAACAGCCGCCCACAGCCGCCCGACATCAGGCTGTCGCCGGTAAAAGCCAGATTCGAGCTGGGAAAGTGCAAGGCGATGTGGCCCCTCGTATGGCCGGGCACATCGATCACCCGGCCTGATTCCCGCGCGACCTCGACCAGATCGCCTTGTTCCAGCGACCAGTCGAGATGCGGCAGCCGGGCACGGTCGGCCTCTGCGCCGCAGACCTTGGCGCCCGTCACCTCGCGCAGTTCCGCCACGCCCTGAATATGGTCATCATGGTGATGCGTCAGGAAAATATCGGACAAGAGCCATTCGCGCCTGAGCAACTCTTTCAGGATCGGCCCGACTTCGGGGGCATCGACCAGGGCGGCCCGGTTGGTGCCGCGTGCATGAAGCAGATAGGCGTAGTTGTCCTGAAGGCAGGGGATCGTGACGAGTTCAAGCGGCATGGTTTTCTGCGATTTCCTCGGTATGTTGAGACAGTTTGAACCGAAGGGCGGGCGGCTGCAATGCACCTCGACGTGCTGGACCTGCGGAACTTTTATTATCGCACCCAACTGGGGCGCGTGGCGCAGCGCGCGATCCGTGACCGCGTGGTCGAATTCTGG
>CALRKX020000241.1:0-4587 GCA_943368305.1 Erythrobacter sanguineus | reverse complement strand
CCGGTCGTCTATGTGATGACGCATGACTCGATCGGCCTTGGCGAAGATGGCCCGACCCACCAGCCGGTGGAACATCTGGCCATTTCGCGCGCGACGCCCAACACGCTCGTCTTCCGCCCCGCCGATCTGGTCGAGGTGGCAGAGGCCTGGGAAGTGGCGCTGACGCAAAAAACCACGCCTTCGGTGCTGGCCCTCAGCCGCCAGAACCTGATGCCGGTCCGCACCAAGCACACCAACCAGAACATGGTGTCCAAGGGGGCCTATGTGCTGGTCGATGCCACCGCCAAGCGTCAGGTCATTCTGATCGCCACCGGCTCGGAGATCGAGATTGCCATGAAGGCGCGGGATCTGCTGGAGGCCGAAGCCATCGGCACCCGCGTGGTTTCGATGCCGTCGATGGAGCTGTTCGCCCAACAGGACGAAGCCTATCGCAAAAAGGTTCTGCCCGCAGGCCCGGTGCGCGTGGGCATCGAGGCGGGTGTGCGTCAGGGCTGGGATCGCTGGCTGTTGGGCGAGCGTGGCAAGGACGGCAAGGCGGCCTTCATCGGCATGTCGTCTTTCGGCGCCTCGGCCCCCTATGAGCGACTGTACAAAGAGTTCGGCATCACGGCAGAGGCCACCGTCGCCACCGTTAAGGCGATGCTGTAAGGTTCAGGCGTAACAATCTGAAAAATACTGAAAAGCGCACGACCTTCGTGCGCTTTTTTCATTTCAGCCACCTGCCCCAAACACCTTTCGCGCCAGCATCACCCTTGCGCCCGTGGTCACCAGGCACAGTGTGCCGAACACCAGCGCCATCGGGCGGAACGCATCGGGCCACAGGCACAGGGCTGTGAAAAAGCCGATGGTCTCGGCCCCCTCCAACAGACCCGCCGAATAATAGAGTGACTTTTGCCCCTGCGCCGTGGTCATGATGCCGCGCTTTTCGGCCAGCACGGCAAAGCCCAGAAAACTTGCGCCGTTCAGGTAAAACGTCGCCAGCAGGAACGCCGCCACCGCGGCATTGCCCGGATCGCGCAACGCAAAAGCCAAAGGCACCGCGCCGTAAAAGGCGAAATCGCAGGTAATATCAAGATACCCGCCGAAATCGGTCTTGCCGCGTACCCGCGCCACGGCTCCATCCAGCCCGTCCAGCAACCGGCCCAGCAGCAAAGGCAGCAGCGCCAGCCCTCCCTGCAGGCCAAAGGCCAGCAGCGCCGCCGCCGCCAGCCCAAGGCCAAGGCCAACCAGAGTAACGCTGTTGGCTGTAAACCCCGCCCGGACCAGGCATTTGCCCATCCGGTTCAGGGGCGGGTCGATCAGCGGTCGCAGATGGCGGTCCAGCATGGCGTCTCACGATTGCGTCGGATGGTGTGGAATGGGTTGCCGTGTGGCATGGCTGTTCGTATCCCTCTGGGACCGACAGGGAAAGGACCGACCATGATCACCCGCCGCCAACTGGGCCAGATGGGCCTTGCCGCGACCGCGGTCGCGCTGCACCCCCGGTTGGCGCGTGCTGCCGACTGGCAGCAGGTGCTGGATACGGCCCGCGATCAGACCGTGTGGTGGCATGCCTGGGGCGGCGATCCCAAGATCAACGATTTCATCGCCTGGCTGGGGGCAGAGGCCGAAATGCGCCACGGCATCAGCATTGAACATGTCAAGCTGGCCTCTACCGCCGATGCCGTCGCGCGGGTTCTGGCTGAACAGCAGGCTGGCAAGACCGAGGGTGGCGCGGTGGACCTGATCTGGATCAACGGCGAGAATTTTGCCGCGATGAAGGACAAAGGCCTGCTGTTCGGCCCCTTTGCCGAAGGCCTGCCGAACTGGCCGCTGGTGGATGTTGTGGGCAAACCTGCGGTGGTGACCGATTTCACCCTGCCCACGGGTGGCTATGAATCGCCCTGGGCCATGGCGCAGCTTGTCTTTGAACATGACACCGCCCGCCTGCCCGTGCCCCCCACCACGCTGGCCGCCCTTGCGGACTGGATTCTGGCCCATCCGGGTCGCTTTACCTATCCGCAGCCGCCCGATTATCTGGGGCTGACCTTTCTGAAACAGGTTCTTTACGGAGTGCTGCCAGATCCTGCCCGCCTGCAAAAGCCAGCCGGAGACAGCTATGCGCAAGACACCGCCTTGCTGTGGGCTTTTCTTGATCGCATTCACCCTGCCCTATGGCGCGCGGCCCGTGCCTTTCCCCAGAATGAGCCAGCCCTTGGCCAATTGCTTGCCGATGCCGAGACCGACCTTTCCCTGTCCTTCAACCCCGGCCGCGCCAGCGCAGAAATTGCCGCCGGAAACCTGGCCGCTACCGTTCGCACCTTTGTTCTTCAGGGCGGCACCATCGGAAATGCCTCGTTCGTGGCGATTCCGTTCAATGCCAGCCACAATGCCGCAGCACAGGTGGTGGCCAACCTTTTGTTGCAGCCCGCGGTTCAGGCCCGCGCGCAAGACCCCAACATCCTGGGATTTCAGACCGTGCTGAACCTTGCGGCCTTGCCAGAGGATGACCGCAACGCCTTTGCCGGGCTTGATCTTGGCGTTGCAACCCTGTCGCCGCAGGACCTGGGGCCAGCCCTGCTGGAGCCTCATGCAAGCTGGATGGTGAAAATCGGCGAGGACTGGTTGGCGCGCTATGGCGTGGCCAAGTGATCTGCCGATCGAACACGCGGGGGAACAGATGATCAAAGCCCTGCCCCGGCTGGGTCTGGCGCTCTTCATCCTGCCCATGCTTGGCGGGCTGGTTGTGGGGTTTATTCCGGCCTTTGCCGGCGGATTTGCCGAGCTGAAGACCTGGCCTGGCCTTGTGCGAGCGGTGGCGCTGTCGGTGGGAACAGGCCTGGGCGCAACCGCGCTGTCGCTGTTGCTGACCGGACTGATAGTGGCAATGCTGCATGATCGCCCCGCCTTTGCCCCCCTGCGGCGGATGCTGTCGCCGCTGCTGGCCGTGCCCCATGCGGCGGCGGCGCTGGGGCTTGCCTTTCTTCTGGCGCCGTCGGGCTGGATTGCGCGGCTGCTGTCGCCCTGGGCCACGGGCTGGCAACAGCCGCCCGATCTGTTGACGCTGCACGACCCGATGGGCCTGGCCCTGACGCTGGGGCTGGTCGCCAAGGAGATGCCGTTTCTGTTGCTGATGGCGCTGGCCGCCTTGCCTGCCTGTGCCCCCGCCCAACGGTTGGTGCTGGGGGCGGCCTTGGGCCATGGCCGCTTGTCGGCTTTTGCCGTGGGTGTCTGGCCGCCACTTTATGCCCGCCTGCGCCTGCCGGTGATGGCGGTTCTGGCCTATGGCATGACCACGGTGGAAATGGCGATGATCCTTGGCCCCGGACTGCCGCCGACACTGTCTGCCCAGATCGCCGGATGGCTGACCGATGCTGGCCTGCGCCACCTGCCTGTCGCCTCGGCGGCGGCGATACTGCAACTGGCGCTGGTGCTGGTGGCGATGCTGCTGTGGCGGGGGGCAGAGCGGTTGGGCCGCGCCGGGTTGCGGCGCCATATCCGGTGCGGAGAGCGCATGGTCTGGGCCGATGCACCGGCCCGGATCACCGCGCAGGGCCTTGGCTTCGGGCTGGCGGGCCTGCTGGCGCTGGCGCTGGCCGGGCTGGGGCTGTGGTCAGTTGCGGGCGACTGGCGCTTTCCAGCCGCCCTGCCACAGCAGTTTACCTTGCAGCCCTGGGCGCGCGCACTGCCCGCTTTGGGCCACAGCCTGTGGCTGACCACCACCATCGCCCTTGGGGCAACGGGGCTGGCACTGGGGCTGGTGATCGCCAGCCTTCAGTTTGAACAAAGCCACGGGCTGGTGCCCGGTCGCTGGGCCGAACGCGCGATTTATCTGCCGCTATTGCTACCGCAAATCGCGGTCATGCCGGGGTTGCAGGTGATCGCCTTGCGCCTTGGGGTCGAGGGCACGCCCCTTGCCGTCATGGTGGTGCATCTGTTCTTCGTGCTGCCCTATGTCTTTTTGTCGCTTGCCCCTGCATATCGTGGCTGGGATCGCCGTCACGGCCTGACCGCAGCCACGCTGGGCGCAGGGGACGCGCGTATTTTCTGGCGTTTGCGGCTGCAGATGCTGCTGGGGCCGGTGTTGACGGCGGCGGCCTTGGGGGTTGCGGTTTCTGCCGGGCAATACCTTCCCACGCTGATGGTGGGGGGCGGCCGTGTCGGCACCCTGACCGTCGAGGCGGTTGCCCTGTCATCGGGGGGAAACCGGCGCTTGACCGGCGCCTTTGCCATTGCCCAACTGGCGCTGCCAGCGGTGGCCTTTGCCCTGGCGCTGGCCCTGCCAAGGCAGGTGTTCGCCAACCGCCGCGCCATGCTGGCCGAGGGGGCCGGATGAGCCCCCCCGGAGGTCTGCTGCTGCAAGAGCTGACGTTGCGGCATGGGGCGAACCTGCTGGCCAGGCTCGATCTTGGCATTCGTCCCGGAGAGGTTCTGACCGTGATGGCCCCCTCTGGCGCGGGCAAATCCACGCTGCTGCTGGCGCTGATCGGCGCTTTGCCCAAGGGGTTCAGCGCCACAGGGCGCATCGTGCTGAACGGGCAGGATGTGACCCGCCTGCCCACCGCCGCCCGCCGGATCGGACTTTTGTTTCAGGATGACATGCTGTTC
>CALRKX020000240.1:0-4648 GCA_943368305.1 Erythrobacter sanguineus | reverse complement strand
TCAGCACAACGATGCCTTCCCCGGCAGCCACCCGCTGTTCGCCGGACCTTTGGGCTATAACGGGTCCAAGGCTGCGATGGAGTTGATTTCTGGCGCGGATGTGGTATTGTGTCTGGGTACCCGGCTGAACCCGTTTTCAACACTTCCGGGATACGCGCTGGACTATTGGCCACGCGAGGCCAAGATCATCCAAGTTGACATCAACCCGGATCGGATCGGGCTGACGAAGAAGGTCACGGTTGGCATTGTCGGCGACTCCAAGAAGGTCGCCGAGGCGGTTTTGGCGCGGTTGGCCTCTACCGCTGGTGACCATGCGCGGGCCGAACGCAAAGCAAAGATCGCGCAGACAAAATCCGCCTGGGCGCAGGCGCTGTCATCCATGGATCACGAAGATGATGACGTGGGCACCACATGGAATCAGCGCGCCCGCGCCGCAAAACCCGAATGGATGAGCCCCCGCATGGCCTGGCGCGCGATTCAATCGGCGCTGCCGCGCGAGGCGATCATTTCCAGCGACATCGGCAACAACTGCGCCATAGGCAATGCCTATCCGACGTTTGAGTCGGGGCGGAAATACCTGGCGCCGGGCCTGTTCGGGCCATGCGGCTATGGCCTGCCGTCGATCGTCGGGGCCAAGATCGCCTGCCCGGATGTGCCGGTGGTGGGCTTTTCTGGCGACGGTGCCTTTGGCATTGCGGTGACCGAACTGACCGCGATTGGCCGCCCGGAATGGCCTGCGATTACCCAGGTGGTGTTCCGCAACTATCAATGGGGCGCGGAAAAGCGCAATTCGACACTGTGGTATGACGACAACTTTGTAGGTACCGAGCTGGATACACAGGTGTCCTATGCCGGAATCGCGCGGGCCTGCGGATTGCAGGGCGTAGTGGCGCGGACGATGGATGAATTGCGCGAGGCGCTGACGCGCGCCATTGCCGACCAGATGGCGGGCAAGACCACGCTGATCGAGGCGATGATCAATCAGGAACTGGGCGAACCCTTCCGCCGCGATGCGATGAAAAAACCGGTGGCGGTGGCGGGCATTTCCGCTGCCGACATGCGCCCGCAGGTCGTTTGATGCTGTTCGGTCTGGGCCTTGGGGCCGCAGTCTGGATGGGGGTTGCCATTCTGGTGGCGGCCTTCATCCGGGGCTATTCCGGCTTTGGCTATTCGGCCATTGTCATTGCGGCCTCTGGCGTTGTGACCAACCCGCTGCATTTCGTGGCGACCGTCGTGATCCTGGAAACCGCAATGAGCCTGCAGGCCTTTCGCGGTATTGGGCATCAGATCGACTGGCATCGCGTTGGCCTGATGATGGTGGGGGCGGTCGTCGGGCTGCCCCTGGGGCTTTGGGTGCTGACCGGGGTAAGCGAAGTCACGGCGCGGGCGGTGATCTCTGTCTATATCCTGATCATGTGCGGCGTGCTGCTGGCGGGATGGCGGCTGCGGGCAGAGGTGCGGGGCGGGCCGAATGTTGTGGCGGGCCTGATCTCTGGCCTTGCCAATGCGCCGGGGATGGGGGGGCTGCCGGTGGCGGCCTTCTTTGCCGCACAGCCGATGGCGGCGGCAACCTTTCGTGCCACGCTGATCGCGTATTTCCCGATCCTCGACCTTTATTCCGCGCCGCTTTACTGGTGGCACGGATTGGTGACCTGGAACACGCTGTGGATCGCGCTGGCCGCGTTGCCGCTGACGTTCCTTGGCAACTGGCTGGGCAGCCGCCATTTCCTGAACACCGACCCCAAGGATTTCCGCCGCTTCGCGATCATTCTGCTGGCGGGTTTGGCGGCGCTGGGGCTGATCAAGGCGGTGATCTGATGCGGCTGGTGGTCAATGCCGGGTCATCCTCGGTCAAGGTTGTGCTGTTCGATGGGTTGGCCGAGGTGGCGCGCGGCATGGTCGCCGAGATCGGTGGCGCCTCGGTGGTTGAGGTGGGGGGTGCAAAGCACGCGCGCCCCGTGTCCGACCATGGCGCGGCGCTGCTGGCACTGATCGAGGGGATGGGCCTGTCGGTCGGCGCGCTGACGGCGGTGGCGCATCGGGTGGTGCATGGTGGCCCTGCGCTGACCGAAACCTGCCGCGTCACGCCAGATGTCGTCACACAGATCGAGGCCTGCATTCCCCTTGCCCCCCTGCACAATCCGGCCAACCTTATGGGCATTCGCGCCATGACCGCACTGGCGCCCGGATTGCCGCAATATGTCAGCTTTGATACCGCCTTTCACGCGACCAACTCCGATGTGGCGACCTCCTATGCCCTGCCTTTGGCCGCGCGTCAGCAAGGCATCCGCCGCTATGGCTTTCATGGCATCAGCTACGCCGCGCTTGTTCGAAAAGTGCAAGAAGGAACAAGAAATACCCCGCCTGGGCGGCTATTGGCATTGCATTTAGGCAATGGGGCGTCGCTGTGTGCCATTCGCGAAGGGCGCTCTGTCGCCACTACAATGGGCTATTCACCGTTGGACGGGTTGACGATGGGCACCCGCACCGGGGCGATTGATGGCAATGCCGTGCTGCGGCTGGCCGAACTGCATGGCATCGACGGCGCAGGCCGCATCCTGAACCGGGAAAGCGGGCTGCTGGGCCTTGGCGGGGCCAGCGACATGCGCGCCTTGCGGGCGGCGGGCACGCCCGAGGCGGCCTTTGCCCTGGACCATTTTGCCTACTGGGCCGTGCGCCATGCGGGCAGCATGGTGGCGGCGATGGGTGGCCTTGATGCCGTCGCCTTTACGGGGGGCATTGGCGAGAATGACCGCGCTATGCGCGCCGCCATTGTTCAGGGTCTGGCGTATCTGGGCGCCGACCTTGACCCCGCCCTGAATGAGGCGAATGCGGCGCAAGTGCAGTCTGCGACATCCTCTGTCGCAGTCCATGTGGTTCCCGCCCAAGAGGAGCGTCAGATTGCGCAAGAGGCCATGACAGTCATGGCCAGCGAGGCAACGGGATGAGCCAGCCGAACCTGAACCTGTCTCCGCCGGTCTCGGATGAAATCCGCAAGACCACCTGCTACATGTGTGCCTGCCGCTGCGGGATCAACGTGCATCTGAAGTCGGGCAAGGTTTCATATATCGAGGGCAATCGCGCCCATCCGGTGAACAAGGGGGTGCTGTGCGCCAAGGGGGCCAGTGGCATCATGCAGGTCACCGCGCCCAGCCGGTTGCGCGCGCCGTTGCGCCGGGTTGGCCCGCGCGGCTCTGGCGCGTTCGAGGAGATAAGCTGGGACGAGGCGCTGGCGCTGGCCGTGTCGTGGATGAAGCCCTTGCGCGAAACCGCGCCGGAAAAGCTGGCGTTCTTTACCGGGCGGGACCAGAGCCAAAGCCTGACGGGCTGGTGGGCGCAGAATTTCGGCACGCCGAATTATGCGGCGCATGGCGGCTTTTGTTCGGTGAACATGGCGGCGGGGGGCATCTACACCATCGGCGGCGCGTTCTGGGAATTCGGCCAGCCCGACTGGGATCGCACCAAGCTGTTCGTGATGTTCGGCGTGGCCGAAGATCACGACAGCAACCCGATCAAGATCGGTCTTGGCAAGCTGAAGGCGCGCGGCGCGCGGGTGATTGGCGTCAACCCGATCCGCACCGGATACAACGCGATTGCCGATGACTGGCTGCCGATCACGCCGGGCACCGATGGGCTGCTGATCCTGTCCTTGATCCATTGTCTGTTCGAGGCGGGGAAGATTGACCTCGATTACCTCGCGCAATGGACCAATGCGCCCCTGCTGGTGAATGAGACGGATGGCCCGGAAAAGGGGCTGATCCTGAAGAACGCCGAAAGCCAGCCCTTCGTGATCGACCGCCGCACCGGCATGCCCGCGCCATGGGACGGCAAGGGCGTGCAGCCTGATCTGGGCGCGGTGTGGGACGGGCATCGCACGGTGTTTCAGCATATGGCCGAACGCTATCTTTCTGCCGGCTATGCCCCCGAGGCGGTGGCCGACCGCTGCGGCATACCGGCCACCCGCATCCGGGCGCTGGCGGCAGAACTGGCCGATGTGGCCTTCAATCAACCGATTGAAATTGCGCAGCCCTGGACCGACTTTCGTGGCAACCGGCATGAAACGATGGCTGGCCGGCCGGTGTCGTTCCACGCAATGCGCGGAATATCGGCCCATTCCAACGGCTTTCAGACCGCCCGCGCCCTGCATCTGTTGCAGATCGTTCTGGGCACGGTCGAGGTGCCGGGTGGCTACCGCTTCAAACCGCCATACCCCAAGCCGGTCGAGGCGCATCCCACCCCGAACTTTGTTGCCGTGCCGGGCAAGCCCTTGTCCGGGCCCCACCTTGGCTATGTGCGCGGGCCGGAACAACTGGCGCTGAAGCCCGATGGCTCGCCCGCGCGGATCGACAAGGCGTTTTCGTGGGAGAACCCGTTTTCGGCCCATGGGCTGATGCACATGCTGATCCCCAATGCCCATGCCGGCGACCCCTACTGCATCGATACGCTGTTTTTGTACATGGCGAACATGGCGTGGAATTCGTCGATGAACACCGCCAAGGTGATGGAGATGCTGACCGACAAGGGGGCGGACGGCGAATATATCATTCCGCGCATCATCTATTCAGATGCCTATGCCAGCGAAATGGTCGCCTATGCCGACCTGATCCTGCCCGACACCACCTATCTGGAACGGCACGATTGCATCAGT
>CALRKX020000239.1:0-4658 GCA_943368305.1 Erythrobacter sanguineus | reverse complement strand
GACAAGCTGGCCTACTTTCATTTCAACGAGAATTATCGCGGGTATCTGGGCACAGGCACAATCGATTTCCCCAGCATTTTCGATGCTCTGGTCGCAATCGGCTTTCACAACCGTGACATCGTGTTCGAAAGCTTTTCCAAGGCCATCGTGGACGAGGGCCTGTCGCTGGCTTGCGGGATCTGGCGCGACACCTGGGACGATAACAATCCGCTGGCTGCCCATGCCCGCCAGTTCATAGAGCAGCGTTGGCAAGAGGCGCTGCTGCGGGCACAAGTCAATGCGCAACCGTGACCATGCCGGATCGTGGCGTTGCGCCGACATCGATCCAAGAGGCAGGCAATGACAAAGGCTGACCCCCCCGGCAGTTCTGCCCGGTACATCCGGCAGTCCAACATGGTGGCGGCCTTGCAGGCGCTGTTTGACAACGGTCGCCTCAGCCGGGCCGATCTGGCGCGGCATCTGGGGCTGAACCGGTCTTCTGCGGGCAACATAATCTCGGAACTGCTGGCCAGCGCGCTGGTGCAGGAGATGCCCGACACCCCGCAGGACGACCTGCCGCGCGCGGGCGGGCGCCCGGGCCGGGGGTTGGAGCTGCAGGCCGGCGCGGCCTGTTTCATCGGGGCCGAGATCGGGGTTGAACATATCACGACGCTGCGGATGGACCTGAAGGGTGAGGTATCGCACAGCCGGATCGAGCGGTTTGACGGCAGGGCGGTTCCTGCCCGACTGGCGGTGGAACGCGCGATTGCGCAGGCCTTTGATGGCATGTCCGAAGCCGAGCGCGATCTGGTTGAAGGCTTTGGGCTAGCCGCTCCGGTGCAGATCGACGAAAGTGGCATGGTGCAGATTGCGCCGCTTCTGGGATGGCTGGCAGAGGATCTGCACCTGTTGCTGCGCAAGGGCCTGCACGGCGACATTCCGGTGATGATCGAAAACGACGCCAATGCCTTTGCCTTTGGCGAAAGCTATCGCGATCCGGCCAGCAAGGCCGGGGTCACGCTGTTTCTGGTGATCGAAAGCGGGGTCGGCGGCGGCATCGTGATTGACGGCAAGCTGTTTCGTGGCGGGCACGGGCTGGCGGGTGAAATCGGCCACGTCCATGTGCGTGACGGCACCGAACTGGAAGAGGTGTTGGGTCGGGCGCATCTGGAAAGCCGCTATCGCAAGGTCACTGGCCTGCCGGTAACGACGGAAAGCTTTCTTGATGCCGTCCGGGCAGGCGAACCTTTGGCCGTCGGAATTGCCGGGGATTGGGCGCAGGATCTGGCGCAGGCCATCGTTGCCGCCTGCCGGCTCTTGGACCCGAACCGCGTGGTTCTGGGCGGCGCGCTGGCGGCGCTTTACCCTCTGGTGGCGGCACGGGTCGCGCAGGCCATTGGCGAATTGCAGGCCGCGACCTTTCCGGTGCCGGACATCATCGTGCATCGCGCTGCCGAAAGCGGCGCGGCTTTCGGCGCGGCCTGCATGCTGCACCGGCGGTTCCTGTCGCTGGAAAATGACGTGCTGCACAAGGTGTGACGCCCGGACTCTGGCGGGACGTTCTGGTTTTGACATGGAAAGGGGGGCGCATGGAACTTGCACCAGACAGCTTGGGTCCGACGATCTGCATTGGCGAGATCCTGGTGGAAATCGTGGCGACCACCGTCGGCGATGGCTTTCGTCAGGCCCAACCTTTGGTTGGTCCCTATCCCAGTGGCGCGCCAGCGATCTTCATCGACCAATGTGGGCGTATCGGTGGTGCGGCGGCGATGATTGGCGCGGTGGGGGATGATGATTTTGGCCGCGTCAATCTTGATCGGCTGATCCGGGACGGGGTGGATGTATCGGCAGTCGCGGTCGATGCGACCCTGCCGACAGGCAGCGCCTTTGTCCGCTATCGTGCCGACGGGTCGCGTGACTTCGTCTATAACATCGCCACATCGGCGGCGGCACGTTTTGGCTGGACGCCTGCGGTCGCCAGTCTTGTCGCGCGCGGCGGGCATCTGCATGTGATGGGATCGGCGCTGTCGATGCCGAACGCCTGGGGCGTGATCGAACGGGCAGCAGAGGTGATCAAGGCGCGCGGCGGATCAATCTCGCTGGATCCGAATCTGCGCAAGGAACTGCACTATGATGATGCAACCGAAGCGCAGTTTGCCAGATTGGTGGCAATGTCTGACCTGCTTTTGCCTTCCGGCGCAGAGCTAGAGCGGGCGGCAGGGGTGACGGGCGAGGCGGCAGCGGTGGCAAGGCTGTTCGCGATGGGCGTGACCGAGATCGTGCTGAAACGCGGGGCTGATGGCGCAACTTGTTTTCAGCGCGACGGCATCCGGACAGACGCGGCGGCCTATGTCGTGGACGAGGTGGACCCGACCGGAGCCGGCGATTGTTTTGGCGGGGCCTATCTGGCTTGCCGTCGTCTGGGGATGCCGGTGGAACAGGCGCTGCGCTATGGCTGTGCGGCGGGCGCGCGCAACGTAACCCGGCGCGGCCCGATGGAGGGTGCGGGCACGCGGGCGGAACTGGACGACTTTATCCGAACCACGAAAAGGCGGGCATGATGCGGATCGAACTGGATCAACTGGCCGCTTTGCGGACAGCAGGCACGCCGCGCGGCATCACTTCGGTCTGCTCGGCGCATCCGGTGGTGCTGCGGGCGGCCTTGCGCCATGGCGCGGCCAGCGGTGCCAGCGTGCTGATCGAGGCGACCTGCAATCAGGTCAACCATCAGGGCGGATATACCGGCATGGTTCCGGCCGACTTTGCCGCCCTTGTGCAGCAGATCGCGGCCGAGGAACGCTGCCCGATGGATCAGGTCATTCTGGGTGGCGACCATCTGGGGCCGAACCCCTGGCGCGATCAATCGGCTGAAATCGCCTTGGAAGAGGCGGAAAAGATGATCGCGGCCTATGTTGCGGCGGGGTTCCGCAAGATCCACCTAGATACGTCAATGGGCTGTCTGGGCGAATCCGTCGCGCTGGATGACGTGGCGACGGCGCGGCGCGCGGTGCGTCTGGCCGCCGTGGCGGAACGTGTTGCGCGCGAACAGGGCGGGGCCATGCCGCGCTATATCATCGGCACGGAAGTGCCGCCCCCCGGCGGGGCCGACCATGCGCTGCATGAGGTGCCGCCAACTGACCCCAAGGCCGCGCGCGAAACCATCGCGGTTCATCGCCGCATGTTCGCAGCGGCCGGTCTGGCCGATGCTATGGACCGGGTGATCGGTGTTGTCGTGCAGCCGGGGGTCGAGTTTGGCAACCACAATGTCATCCGCTATTCCCGCGACAAGGCGCAGGCGCTGGCCCATGTGCTGGATGCCGAAAGCACCTTGGTATTCGAGGCGCATTCAACCGACTATCAGGGCGATGCCCCCCTGTCGCAACTGGTCGAAGACGGGTTCGCGATACTGAAGGTCGGCCCGGAATTGACCTTTGTCCTGCGAGAAGCGCTTTATGCGCTGGATCTGATCGCGTCTGATCTGATCCCCGGCTATGGTGACCGCCCATTACGCGCGACGATGGAGCGGGTCATGCTGGAAGCTCCTGCCGAGTGGGAACGCCACTATACCGGCACCGCCGCTGTGCAGGGCGTATTGCGGCATTACTCGCTGTCGGACCGTATCCGCTATTACTGGGTGCAACCGGCGGCGATGCAGGCGGTTGACCGGCTGACCCTGGCGCTGCGGGGCAAAACGGTGCCGATGCCCCTGTTCTGGCAGCATTGGCCTGCGGCAAGTGGTTTCGCCGATATGCCTCTTGACCCCGACGCGCTGCTGATATGGCGGGTGACGCAATCGCTGGACAGCTATCATGCGGCCTGCAACCTGAAAGACTGAATTCCGACGGAGGCCCAATGGACAGTGATTTGAGCGGACGAACTGTTGTCATAACCGGCGCCGCAGGCGGCATCGGCACCGCGATGGCCGAAGCGTTTGCCGCCATGGGCGCAAGGCTGGCGCTGGTTGATCTGGCCGCGCCGCAGGATCTGGCGGCGCGTCTTGGGCCTCGGCACGCGGCCTGGGCCTGTGATCTGGCGCAGACTGCCGACATCGCGCGGGTGACGGCCGAGATTGGCGACCGGATGGGGATCGACGTGCTGATCAACAATGCGGGTCTGGGCATCGTCTTTCCCGCCGAGGTGACGCGAGTCGAGGATTGGGACCGCACGCAGGCGATCAACCTGCGGGCGCCCTGGCTGATGGCGGCGGCGGCACTTCCGTATCTCAAGGCGTCGGGGCGGGGCAGGGTGGTCAATATCGCCTCGCAGGCCGGGATCATCGCGATTGCGGAACACGCCGCCTATGGGGCCAGCAAGGCTGGTCTGATCGGACTGACCAAGGTGCTGGCGCTGGAATGGGCGCGGTTCGGCATCACGGTGAACGCAATCTCGCCTACGGTGGTGGAAACTCCGATGGCCCTGGTCGGATGGTCAGGCGAAAAGGGAGAGCGGGCCAAGGCTGCGATTCCGGTGGGCCGTTTTGCAAAACCGGCCGAAATTGCCCATGCAGCGATTTATCTTGCCTCGGTTCAGGCGGGGATTGTCACCGGCGAAAATCTGGTGATGGACGGTGGCTTTACCATCCAGTAGCGGCAACCGGACATGGTTGACCGGGCCGCTTGCCTGCCCGGTCAACCCATTGATCAGATGTCGAAATTCGTCGGCAGAACGATCATGTCGCG
>CALRKX020000238.1:0-4668 GCA_943368305.1 Erythrobacter sanguineus | reverse complement strand
AGCGCCGACAGGCGCATCGACGGGCGGGCATAGGCGGTGAAGGCCCTGAAGGTGCCGGAATAGGGCCGCACGCCGCCATGCAGCGCCAGACCGTTCATCGCGGCGGCCATACCGTGTTCGCGGATGCCCCAGTACATGTAACGGCCCTTGCGGTCCTCTACCCCAAAGGTGCCCAGATCGGCGGTTTTGGTGTTGTTTGATCCGGTGAGGTCGGCCGACCCGGCAAAGGTTTCCGGCATGATCGGGTTCACCGCCGCCAGCACCTTTTCCGAGGCCGAACGGGTGGCCAGCTTGGCCGGAGCCTCTGCCGCCGCCTTCTTCACGCCGCGAATGGCAGCCGCCAGCTTGGCGGGCGCTTCGGTGGCGAAGATGCGGGTCAGTTCGGCCTGCTTGGCGGGCGACAGGGCAGCGAGGCGGGCATTCCATTCGGCATGGGCGGCAGCACCACGGGCGCCGAAACCTTCCCAGGCCTTTTTCACATCAGCGGGCACTTCGAACGGGCCAGCGGTCCAGCCATAGGCTTCCTTGGCGGCGGCCATCTGGGCCTTGTCGGTCAAGGCACCATGGCCTTTCGAGGTGTCCTGTGCGGCATGGCCAAAGGCGATATGCGTGGCGCAGGCGATCATTGCCGGACGGGACGACTTTTTCGCTGCCGTGATGGCGCGGTCGATGTCTTCGGGATCATGGCCGTCACATTCGAACACATCCCAACCACTGGCGGCAAAGCGCGCCTTCTGGTCGGTCACATCCGACAGCGAAACCTTGCCGTCGATGGTGATGCCGTTGTTGTCCCACAGCACGATCAGCCGCGAAAGTTGCTGCTTGCCCGCGATGCCCAGGGCTTCTTGGGAAACGCCTTCCATCAGGCAGCCGTCACCGGCGATGACATAGGTGTAATGGTCCTGCACCTTGGCACCCCAGCGGGCGCGCAGGTGTTCTTCGGCCATGGCGAAGCCGACCGAATTGGCGATGCCTTGCCCCAGGGGGCCGGTGGTGGTTTCCACCCCCGCGACATGGCCGTATTCCGGGTGGCCGGCGGTGATGGCGCCCCACTGGCGGAAGTTCTTGATCTGATCCAGCGTCACGTCTTTGTAACCGGTCAGGTACATCAGCGCATAGATCAGCATCGAGCCGTGGCCCGCCGACAGGATGAAGCGGTCGCGGTCGGGCCAGCGCGGGGCCTTGGGGTCGAACTTCAGGTGCTTTTCAAACAGCACGGTTGCCACATCGGCCATGCCCATCGGCATCCCGGAATGGCCCGAGTTGGCGGCGGCAACCGCATCCAGCGTCAGGGTGCGGATGGCGGCGGCGCGCATCCAGTGGTCGGGGTGCTTGGCGCGAAGCGTTGCGATGTCCATGGCCGTCTCCTCTGAAAAGCTGGTCGCAGGGTGAATAACAGTCATGGCGGCAAGATCAAGCGCGGCCCGCAACCATTTGGGGCGAAAGGGGCGGCGGGCGGGCAAGGGATCGGCTAAGATCGCTCTTGACGGGCCATGGGGCGATTCGCGACGCTGGCCCTGACAACCGCCGCAAGAAGAGGGACCACCCCCCATGCAGGACATCACCGAGCTGGAACGCCGGATCAGTGCCGCGCTGGCCCGTATTGGCCAGGGGATCGAGGCCCTGGCCGCAGCGGCGCCCCAGGACGCGACCGGCCCCGTCGATGAAAGCGCGCTGGTCGAGATTGGCCGCCTGAACGACGCGCTGGACGAAGAGAAAATGACCAACGCGCAGTTGAACGAGCGTCTGCGCGTGTTGCGAGCCCGCGAGGGCGAGGGCCGCGCCGAGCTGGAGGCCAAGGTGGCCGAACTGCAATCCGAACTGGCGGCCCTGCGCGCCGCCCGCGCCGAAGAGGCGGCGGAAATCGCCGAAATCGTCGCCGCCCTGACCCCTATTGTTGAAGAGACGACCCATGCCTGATATCGAAATCCTTATTGGTGGCCGTTCGTTCACCGTGTCGTGCCAGCCCGGGGAAGAGCATTTCCTGCGCGCCGCCGCCAAGTCGCTGGACGGCGAGGCGCAGCCGCTGATCGCCCAGATGGGCCGCATCCCTGAGGCGCGGATGCTGTTGATGGCGGGGCTGATGCTGGCCGACAAGACGGCGGCGGTCGAAGATGAGAACCGTCAACTCAAGGCACGTCTGGCCGATGTGGATGGTCGCCCGGCGGCAGAGCCGGTGCGCATAGAAGTGCCTGTCATCCCGCCGCAACTGACCGAGACGCTGGCCGAAATCGCCGCGCGGGCCGAGGCGCTGGCGGCGCGGATCGAAGAAAAGGCCCCGGCATGAGGCTGGCCGCTATGCCCGTTCTGGCCCTTGGCCTGTTGCCGGTCACCGCGCAGGCCGAAATACAGGCAATCTCTGTGCGGTTCGATTGCGAGCGCGGGGTTGAACTGCCCGTCACCTTCGTCAGCAGCGGTCCAGACAGCGTGGCGGTCATGCAGATCGAGGGCCACCAGATGACGCTGTATCAAGAGGTCAGCGCCTCTGGTGCCCGATATGGCTGGCCTTCGGACGGGTCGGCCTATGTGCTGTGGACCAAGGGAACCGAGGCGACGGTTTACTGGCGTGATGGCGCGACCAAGACCGAAACGGCCATTCTGTCGGGCTGCGTTCAGGCCGAATAAGGAAGGCCCGCCGAAGGGGGCGGGCCTTGTTTCTTCCGGTTTCGTCCGCTCAGGCGTTGGCTTCGCGGATCTTGTCGGCGGCGGCCTTGTCATAGGCGACACCCTTGGTTTCGAACAGCGCATCCAACTCGCCCGACAAGGTCATCTCGGTCACGATGTCACAACCGCCGACGAATTCACCCTTCACATATAGCTGGGGAATGGTCGGCCAGTCGCTGAACTCCTTGATGCCCTGACGAATCTCGGCATCGGCCAGCACGTTCACATCGGCGAAATCAACGCCCATGTAGTTCAGAACGCCGGCAACGCGGGACGAGAAACCGCATTGCGGCATCATCTTGGTGCCCTTCATGAACAGCACCACGTCGTTCTTTGCGATCGTCTCGCGGATATTATCTGTCGCGCTCATCTGATTATCCTTTCATTCCGGCGCTTTGGTGGTCAGCGCCAGCGCATGAAGCTCTCCATGCGCGCCATCCATCTTGCCCTTCAGCGCGGCATAGACCGCGCGTTGCTGCTGCACGCGGTTCTGGCCGCGGAAACTTTCGTCGATCACCTCGGCCGAAAAATGCTGGCCGTCGTCGCCCTGAACCTGCACCTGCGCATGGGGAAAGGCCTCACGGATCAGCTTTTCAATGTCGCGCGCTTCAAGGGCCATGGTGGTCTCCGTTGGTCTTTCAGCAAGATTTAGGCGCAGGCAGCGGGGGCCGCAAGGGTCAACCGGCCTGCCATTCGTCACGCAGCATGCCATAGAGCATCAGATCGACCGCGCGCCCAAGGGCCGGGCGCCACCAGTGGCGACGCAACCGGCCCTCCAAATGAAAGCCAAGGCTCTCATACAGATGTTGCGCCCGCAGGTTTTCGCCGCTGGCATCCAGCCACAGACGCTGTGCGCCCAGGGCCAGAAAGGCATGATCGACCAGCGCACCGACAAAGGACCGGCCCCGCCCGCCGCCGGGGCTGTCCAGCGCAAGGCGGCGCAGTTCGACCGAACCGGCCTTGTCGGTCAGCCCGCAGAACAGAACATAGCCCTGCGCGCCATCGGTCTGCCAGATCAGCAGGGCAGCATCGGGACTGTTCAGATAAGA
Source organism: Erythrobacter sanguineus (assembly GCA_943368305.1). GTDB lineage: Bacteria > Pseudomonadota > Alphaproteobacteria > Rhodobacterales > Rhodobacteraceae > Fuscibacter. The sequence continues at coordinate 955 of CALRKX020000238.1, read as the reverse complement.
TTGAAGTGCGACCTCATCCTCATCGGTGATGAAGGGCGTGTTTTCCGGGTGCGTGGCCAGAGTGCGGATGAACGCAAAGTCGGCGGCGTTTGCAGGGCGCAAGGTCATTGGGTCCATTCCCGGTCCAGCATTGAAAGGAATACGCAATCCACCCAGTCACCAGACGGGCGCAGCCAGCATTCGCGCCAGACACCTTCGCGCTGAAAGCCTGCGCGTTCAAAAAACGCCAGAGCGCGGATGTTGTCGGCGGTGATGTCCAGCCCGACGCGATGGGCGGCGCGGGGGCCAAACATCTCGCCCAGCACTGCCATCAGGAACGGGCGACCTGCACCAAGCTGCGCCACGGCAAATTCGCGCAAGGACCAGACGCCCTGCATCCATTGCGTCAGGCAGGCAAAGCCCGCAGGGGCCCCGTTGTCCCATATCAGCAGATTGCCCTCCTGCATGGCATCCTCGATCTGGGTGCCATGCGGCGGGTCGAGCCAAAGGGCATTGTCCGGCGCGGTCCACAGGCTGCGGACAAAGCCCGCATCCTCGGGCCGCGCCGGGCGCAGCATCAGGCAATCGCCTTGGCAAAGGCGGTGCGGTACAGGTCCGACAAAGCGGCAAGTGGGGCGGTTTCGGAACCGAAGGCCACCGATGCGCCGCCAAACGTGCCAACACGGGTAATTTCCACGCCAGAGGTCAGAGCGGCGGCTTCCAGCGCGCGCGCGCCTGCCTCGCTGGCGGCAACCAGATAGCGGGCCTGATCTTCGCCAAACAGGGTCGGAATGTCGCCATGGGTCAGCGTGACGCCAAGGCCCGCACCTTCGGCCAGTTCGAACGCCGCCAGCGCAAGGCCGCCGTCGCCAAGGTCGGTCGCGGCGCGGATGTGCTTGCGGTTGGCGCGCAGGAAATCGCCGTTCAGCTTTTCGGTCTCCAGATCGACCGAAGGCGCATCGCCGGATTCGATGCC
>CALRKX020000237.1:0-4701 GCA_943368305.1 Erythrobacter sanguineus | reverse complement strand
CATCAGTTGCGTGACCAGCGCCTCGTCGATCTCGTCGCGCAACAGGGTCCGCACCACCTTGCCATCACGCAGGATGGTGGCACGGTCGCATAGGCGCTTCACCTCGGCCAGACGGTGCGAGATGTAAACGATGGTCAGCCCTTCGGCCTTGAACCGGCGGATCAGATCGAACAGCAACTCGCTTTCACGGCCCGACAAGCGGGCTGTGGGTTCGTCCAGAATGATCAGCTTGAACTTGCGGTGAAACAGCGTGGCCAACGTCAGCATCTGCATTTCCGCCGCCGTCAGCGACCCCGCGCGTGCGGCAGGATCAATCGTCAGGCCAATGCGTTGCAGGATTTCGGCCGCCTTCGCCTCAAGCTTGCGGCGGTTGATCCAGGCGCCCTCTTCGCCCAGCAGTAGGTTTTCTGCCACCGACATGTTCCATGCCAGCTCGGCATCCTGATAGACCGCCCCCAGCCCCGCCGCATTAGCAGCCTTGGGCGAGTGGCCATGAAAGGCAACGCCATCAATCAGGATATCGCCCTTGCTGGCGGTATAGACCGCCGTCAGGATCTTGATCAGCGTTGATTTGCCCGCGCCGTTCTCGCCCAGAAGGGCATGGATTTCGCCGCGGTCAAAGGACATGTCGATGCCTTTAAGCACCTCGACGCCAGAGAAGTCTTTGTGCAGATCGCGGATTTCGACGAATGGTGTCTGTGTCATGGCTGCCCCCTCAGATGAACTTCAGGTGCAGCTCTTCGCGGTTCAGGAAGGCATTGGCCCCCACCGCGATCAGCAGGACAGCACCGTTGAACAGCTTGCGGGCGGAACTGTCGATACCGAACTGGGTCATCCCATTCGACACCATATAAAGGAAGAACACGCCAAGCAGGGTGCCAAGGATATGCGGCTTGCCCTTGCCCAGAATGGTCGCGCCAAGGAACACGGCGGCAAAGGCCTCAAGCAGATAGCCCGCCCCGCCTGTGGGCTGCGCCGATGATGACGTGGAGGCAAGGAAAATCCCCGCCACACCGCAGTAAAGCCCGCAGAGCACAAAGCTGACGATGACCCAGCGATAAACCGGAATCCCCGAGTAATAGGCCGCCAGCGGGTTATCCCCCACCGCCGAGATGTAATGCCCCGTCCGCAGCTTGTTCGAGATCACATAGGCCAGCACAAAGAAGCCTAGGAGAAACAGCGACTTGATCGCGATCAGGCCAATCTTGCCCTGCCCCAGCCAGCGGAAGAAGTTCTCGTCATAGTTCACCGCAATCTGGTAGCCGCCGGTCAGATACTGGTTGACCCCTTCCAGCAGGAACATCACGCCGATGGTTCCGACAATACCGGAAATCCGCAGATAGGTCACAAGCACTCCGTTCACCAAGCCTATGGCCGCCGACACCAGCAGCGCGATCACGATGGCCAAGGGCGCGCCGGTCACCGGAATACACAGCGCACAGACGATAGAGGCCGTGGTCACGATGATCCCGATGGAAAGGTCAAAGCTGCCAGCCGCGACCACATAGGTCAGGCCCATCGACAACAGGGCGGCGGTGAACATGCCGAAGATGATGTTGTTGAAGTTCGACACTGTCAGGAAATACGGCGAGGCGACAGAAAAGCCGATGCCGACAGCAATCATGACAAGAATGGTGCCCCAGACGCGCAAGAAACGCAACGCGGGATGGGTCTTGTCCGCACCTGCGGCTTCTGATCGGGAGGGGGTGTTGGTGGCTGCGCTGGTCATGATGAATGTCCCTGTAGGTCCGGCAGCCGAAGGGCGCGGACGGGCTTGGAACCGCTTGGGCGGTTGTCTTGGTCAGATGGGAAAGCGGACGCGCAGATCCTGCCTGCGCGTCCCTTAGCGTTTGCTACGGATCAGCCGCCGAAATCAGCCAGATAGGCGATGGCTGCTTCGTCCATGGCCTTGACCTCGTCCAGCGCCTTGGCCGCATCGGCCTGCTCAAGCGCGGTGATCGGGGCCTGGAAGACGTTGTTCGGCACCTCTTCACCACGGCCAAGCGCAAGGGCAAGCTCAGCCACTTTGGCGCCCATCGCGTGATACTGGCAGTCGGTCGAGAATTCGACGGGGATGTTGCCCGACGCCATCTCGCCCAGAAGCTGATCCGAGAAGTAGTGGTTGAACAGCTTCACGTCCGTGCGGCCCGACTGCACCAGCGCCTGACCGGCCCCGATGGTCAGCGGCCACCACCACGACACCAGTGCCGCCAGCGAACCCGGCTCGGGGTGGGCTTGCAGCAGGGCCAGCATGTTGTCACGACCCTTGGAAATCTGATCGTCGGTCGAGGTGGACCCCGAGATGAACTCCAGCATCTTCATGCGCGGCTCGTAAGACACCATCAGCGACAGCATGTCGCCTTCCATATCGAACGGCGTGTAGAAGCCGCGCGATTCCGCCGTTTGCGCGATGTTGCCGGTGCGACCAACCGCGTTAAGCACGCGATAGCCCATCTGCATGCCCGTGCCCCAGGTGTCTTCGATGACCGAGGGCGATTCCTTGGCGGTAACTGCAAAACCAACGGTCTTGATGCCGCGCTTTTTCGCCTCGTCCACGATGAATGCGGTTTCCGATTCCTGGCTGTAGATGCCAAGGATCAGCACGTTGATGTCGCGGTCGAGCAGCGCCAGCGCCGAGGCCTGTTCGGAATCCTTGGACGGTTCGCCGCGCACGGTGACAAGTTCGGCACCGGCTTCGGTCACGGTCTTGGCGATCTGCCAGCAGCCGCGCCGCCAAGGCTGGTTGAACGGGCCATAGTTCAGCCCAAGACCGATGCGGGTCTTGGTGGTTTGCGCACGCAAGATCGACGGTGCGAACAGTCCTGCCGTCGACAGGACAGCGCCGGCACCGATCCCGCCCAGCACGTCGCGACGCGACATTTTCGATGCCTTCACGGCCGATTCGATCAGCTTACGCTTAGACTCAAGGTCCATTTTGTCTCCTCCCTAGAAGCGTCACATGGCTTGGACCCTCCGTCCGCACCACCGCCGGCTCCAGCGTTAGCAATTATCGACAATCATGTCTACAAATTTGTCGACTTGATATCCGACAATGGGATAGACCTTATCCAGAAGGATCAGTCAGCCGATTTGTGACTGGAGGGAGGGAAGAATGACCGTCGAACATGATCCGCGCATTTGCGTCGATCCGCCTGAAAGCGCGACAAAACAGAAAGCCTCCGAGGCGATCTTTCACGCCCTGCGGCTCGAGATTGCCTTCGGCCAGTTGAAACCGCGTGAGCGCCTGATCGAACATGATCTGTGCAAGCGGTTTGGGACCTCGAACCACAACGTGCGACAGGCGTTCGAGCTTCTGGACCGTGTGGGACTTGTAGAAAGGCGCGCCAATCGCGGGGTCGAGGTCAAAGCGCTGACGGCGGTAGAACTGAACGACCTCTACGAGGTGCGGGTGCTGCTGCAGGCAGAAGGTGCGCGCAAGATTGACCTGTCGCGTGCCGACGACATCGCCGCAGCACTGACAGCCATAAATGGCCGCTATGCGGCGGCGCTACAATCCGGCCGGATCGAGGACGCGGCATTGGAAAACGATGCCTTCCACAGCACGACCTTCGACTACTGCACCAATGCCGATCTGGCAGCCCTGCAACGCACGTATTGGCTGAAGGCATCGGCGGTGATCTCGCGGGCCTTGACCGACCAGACCCTGTCGCAGGCCTCGGTGCAGGACCATCAGGCCATTATCGCAGCTATCCGTGACAGAGATGTTGAACGGCTTGTCACAGTCGCGGTGAACCACATTCAGCCCGCCGTCGACGTCTATCGCCGGATTTATGGGCTGACCTAAGCCCAATGGGAAATGACATGACACCAGCCTTCATTTCGGCAGCAGCCTCAATTCTGGCGACCAATGACCTGATCTGCGACCCCGCTGACATGGCCACCTATTTGCAGGACTGGCGGCATATTTTCACCGGAAAAGCGCTTGCGGTATGCCTGCCCCGGACAACTGCACAAGTCTCGGCACTGGTACGACTGTGTGCGGAGCATAGCATCGGCATAGTCGCCCAAGGAGGAAACACCAGTCTTTGCGGAGGGGCCACCCCAGACGCAAGGGGCAACTGCATCGTGCTAAGCCTTAAGCGCATGGCCCAAATTCGCCAGATCGACCGTATTGGCCTGACCGTCGTGGCAGAGGCAGGTGTCATCATCGACACTTTACGCGCGACCTTGGCCGAAAAGAATCGCGATGTGCCGATTTCCTTCGGGGCTACAGGGTCGGCAACACTTGGTGGTGTCATCGCCACCAACGCGGGCGGCGCAAATGTGCTGCGTGCGGGGATGGCGGGGCGGATGGTTCTTGGGCTTGAAGTCGTCTTGGCGGATGGCAGCGTCGTGTCGCAACTGTCGGGCCTGCACAAGGACAATGCAGGCCTGAACTGGCCACAGATCTTTGTCGGCTCGGAAGGCTGCCTTGGCATAATCACCGCAGCCGTGATGCGGCTTGTGCCCCTGCCCCGCGCAACGGCTTGCGCGCTCTTGGCCGTAGCCGATGCCGCAGCCGCTCTGGCGATTTACGGCGCAGCGGTTGATCAGTTGGGGGAATGTCTATCAACCTTTGAAATCATTTCCGCTGCGGCTGCCAAGCGCGTCGAGGCAAAGTTGGCCGTTCCGCTGCCCGTTGAATCTGATGGATGGCTGCTTCTGATCGAGGTGGCGTCAACCTCCACCCGAATCGAAGAC
>CALRKX020000236.1:0-4717 GCA_943368305.1 Erythrobacter sanguineus | reverse complement strand
CAGGCTGATCAACCGACAGCCTTAATCGAGTAGTGCGGGGTCCCATCCCAAATGAGGTCCCACGATGCTCCAGGGCGGACGCTCTGGATGGCGCGTGGCTCGAAGCAGACGAGACAATTCCCCCCGGGGGCCGGGGCTCGAACCGATGGGTAGATCAGGCCACGGGATCCCGACCGGCGAAGATGCTGGGCAAGGCTGTGTCCTTCAGGATATCCGACATCCGGATCGGCATGCAGCGCAGGGTGACCCGGCTCATCGGTCATGTCGTCAAAGACCCCGATGAAATCCGCCAACAGCTCCACATAGCGGGCGCTGTCGGTAAAGCATCCCGTAAAGCCGAGCTCCCGCGTCCGATGCCACGCCACTTCGCTGACAGAAACCATTACGTCCCAGGCGCAATACCAGGCGCCGCGTTCCTCAGTGTTGAACCGGTTTCCGCCCATCCGCGTGTAGGTGAAGGCCGCGTTGACGTGACTGTCGCCATAGATGCGCAGGTCCCTGCTGCGGCGCTGCCAGGCGAGCTCACGAGGATCGATATGCGGGTTGCGACCACGCTCTGCGAGAAGACGGCCACTGGTCAGGCCCTCGATCTCGGCCAAGATTTCCATTTCGTCATCGGTATCGACAAGGCCCCGCAGTGACGGCGGCTTGTGGTAGGTAGCGGGCAGCAGACGCACGAGGCCGCGGTCAGAAATCTCAGTCTGCTTCATACCCCACCGCGCAAAGCATCTAGATAGGTCCGCACCGCAAGGATCTGCGGCAAGCCGCCTTCGATCACGGTGTCGATCGGTCGGCCGCCCCCGAAGAGCGGCCCGGTATTGGGTCGGGTGAACCAATCTCTGGCGAGTGGCTCGGAGAAATAGAGATCGAGCGACTTGTAGATGCCGATCACGGCGCTCAGTCGGAGGAGCTGGTCCTTGGTCAGATCTCCCGCGAAATCCGGCTTCTTGGCGCGCTTCCACGTCGTTTCCGACATGTCGGCAAGAGCAGCGGCTTCTTTCAAGCTGAGGCCCCAGGCATCGGCGACACGGGCATAGGCCTTCAATGCGACAAGGTTGATCGGTGCGGGTTCCCGAATTTTCTCTGCAATCTGCATATCGTCCTCCATCAACGTCAATTTAGTCCATATGGCCTAAATGTAAAGCTCAAATGAACCGACAGTGTTCCGCCCCACTCACCCGAACCACCGCCCGGCGTCGGTGAAGATGTATTCGTTAATGATGATCCCCTCGTCGACCGCCTCGTCAGAGGTGAGGTGGTCATATTCAGCCTCCAATTGCCGATAGAGCCAGCGGGCGAGATCGCGCAGCGCTTCTACGACGGTATCTTCACTGCCCTCGGCCGGGGCCTGCCCGGTCGGACTGTCGCGCGTGACGTCGATGGTCATGCAGTATTCGTGATAGTAGCGCCCACGATGGCTCACATCGGCACTGAGCTGATAGAAATTCTGCCGCTGAGCGCCCTGCAGGTGATCGGCAATGCCGTGCAGGGTCACGTCCTTCGGGGCATAGGAGCGGATTTCGCGCGCGGACCCTTTGGAATGCCGGACCGTGGCTTTGAACGATGCACCGTCCCCCTGAGACGAGAACCCTGAGAACCAGATGCAGGGCTTCTGGCGGTTGCCACCACCCATCAACCGGACGGGCCGGGTCTTAAGGCTCACCCCGAGGATGTCGCAGACGCGCTCAAAGTCGTCATAGACCGCATCCCACCAATCGTCGGTGACGGCGGCCTCGCGATACCAGCTGCGGGCCTTCTCCTTGGCGGCATCAGAAAGTTCCGGGAACTGATAAGCCGTGGTGCAGATAACCTTAGGCATCGAAGTCCTCCCCACGCAGCGCGGCCTCAAGCCATTCATGGGTGCAGGTCCAGCCGATGGATTTCCGCGCACCGAGATCAATGACATGCGCGCTACCGCCGAAGGCGTCCAATCGAGGCCTGGAACAGGTGTAAGCGACTTCGAACCCCCAGAGACCGGTGAGCTCGATCTCTTCCGCCAGGCGCAACACGAAGCGGGTGACGCCGTCGGCGTCGCCTTGCCCGTCATCGTCATGGAACCAGAGGATCGAACGTTCGGGTCCGTCCTGCTGCGACATGGCGAAGCCCGAGTATTCTGGATCGTCGGCGCCTTCCTCGTCGAGATGCAGGCGGGTCACGAAATCAAGCGCCGCGATAGCTTTTTCGGGCGAGCCTACGTCGAGGACGCAGGAAAAGTGGGTGAAATAGTCGGCCATGGTGCCTCCAGAAATGAGAAGTCCCGGCCAAAAGGCCGGGCTTATTGGAACATGCGGGTCGACAAACGCCGATCATGCGCAGTCGGCGTGCGCCGGGGCCTGAGCCTCTGCATGAGCCTGCAATAGCTCGCGGTAGTAGCGTTTGCGCGCCGCGCGCCAGCTGCGGACGGCCAGCGTGTCGGGATGAAGGCGGCTGATGGCGACGCGCAACATCGCGAGCGGCGTGATCCCGGGCGAGACGCAGAGATTGAGATAGGCCCGGCTCATATCAGCGGAACTCTAGGACCGGCGGCGCCAGATGCGGATCGACAAGCGCCTCGATCTTCTCTGTGCGGCCCATCCAGGGTTCTGGCCGGATCGCCTTGACCCAGTCGGTGAAGCTCGGAATGAAGCCGAGATCCTCGCGGACATGCTGCTCGCCCACCCTTCGCCTCGCGCACGGCCTCGATGATCCGTACCTTGGGAACGCGGGAGAGATAGGTCTCTGCAGTCGGTTCCCATCCTGCCTCGACCATGTCGAGATCCACAGCCTTGGCCAACATGTCGGCGTGTTTCATCCGGCGCGTGAGACCAGAAGCCGAGATGCCCGCGCCATAGGGGTTCACTCGTTCATGCAGCGCATTAACGCCGAAGCTCAGGCAATGGGCGAGAAGCGCGAGGCGACTGGCCTGGTCCAGCGTCGACAGTCGCTCCCAGAGCGCAGTGTCATCGCGCAGGGGCAATTCTGCCTCCCAAGCTGCATGACGGGCATCGATGGCCTCAGCTACTGCGCTATCCTTCAGCTCCGGGGCCTGGGCCACTACCATTCTGGATTCACGAGATGAATCCCTCAGGGGATTTGTGCAACAGAGCACCGCGAACCTTAAAGGCCAGATTGGTGCGCTGATCGCCCACGCGGCGCAGGCAGAACAACGGTCGGCCGAGATCGCTATCCAGATCACCCGGCTTGCCACGACCCGCCGCGAAGAGGCCGCAACTCAGTTGCGGGAGGTTCTGCCACAGGAAAACGAACTGACAGCGCGGCGCTTGGACCTGCGCGAGCGCCTCAGCCGCCTTGAAATCCGGGCCCCGGCCTCCGGGATCGTGATGGGCTTGCAGATGACGACGCCGGGCGCGGTAATCCGCCCTGCCGACCTGATCCTGTCCATCGTGCCGCAGGATCGCCCGCTGGAAATCCAGCTTCAAATCTCTCCGCTGAACATCGACGAGGTCCATAGCGGCCAAAGGGTGCGGCTGACCTTCCCGACCTTCCAGTCCCGCACCATGCCCGAGATCTGGTCAGAGGTGCGCAGCCTGTCCGCCGATGCCTTCACCGACCAGAAGTCGCAATCCTCCTATTACCGGGCCGACATCGTCCTCAGCCCGGAAGCGATCAAGGAACTCGGCCCCCACAACCTCCTCCCCGGCATGCCCGTCCAGGCCTTCATCCAGACCGGAAACCGGTCCCCCTTCGACTATCTCGTCAAACCCTTCGAGGATTACTTCCTGATGGCATTCAAGTGCGCCTCCCTGCACGGTATCTTGCGCCGTAGTTGGCGATGGAACTTCGATTCTGCTCAATGTAGATGCGCAAGTTCAATAGGCCGCCGCGTAGCGAGACTACTACGGAGCTGCCCTGTTCACGAGCAACCCCGGAACCGCAACACCATCTATTCCAGGCCGATGCGCTTCGACATGATCTGCGAGGCCAACGGCATCGAGCACCGGTTGACCGAGCCCAACCACCCGTGGACGAACGGCCAGGTCGAGCGGAAGAACCGCACGATCAAGGACGCGACTGTGAAACGGTTCCACTACGACAGTCACGACCAACTGCGAACGCACCTCGCCGACTTCCTGGTAGCCTCCAAATTCGCCAGAAGGCTCAAGACGCTGAGCGGCCTCACGCCCTACGAATACATCTGCAAAATCTGGACATCCGAGCCGGAACGATTCATCCTAGACCCGATCCAACAGATGCCGGGACTGAACAACCAGGTAGTTGAACGGTCCCACGCGACAACTGGGGTTCGAGCATTTCCGCAAAACCGGCACCATCGCCGCACTTTGCCGCCGATTCGGGAGCGACGCGATTGCCATCATCGCGGCGGCCAGCCATCTCGTGCCCGGCCGACCGATCAGCCCGTGACGCGTAGCGCCGCCAAGCTCAGCGGGCGGCGGCGGGCTTGATGTTGCCGCTATGACCGCCGCCGCCAAAAACCTGCCGTTCGCCGAAAGAGGTTCGCAGAGGCGCTCCCGGGGGGCGGATGCCGAATTCAGGGAGCAAAAGCTCTGCCACGCGATAGGCCTCTTCCAGATGCGGATAGCCCGAGGCGATAACGGTATCGATGCCAAGGGCCTGATATTCGCGCAGCCGCGCCGAGATGGTGGCGGGCGAGCCGACCAGAGCCGTGCCTGCGCCCGACCGCACAAGGCCCACGCCCGCCCACAGGTTGGGTGACACCTCCAGCCGGCCGCGGCGGCCATCATGCAGGCGGCGCATC
>CALRKX020000235.1:0-4718 GCA_943368305.1 Erythrobacter sanguineus | reverse complement strand
AAAGGGAATGAATTCGGGCTGGTCCATTCCGCCCATCCGGTCGGATCCCACGACGTAAACCGCCTTGTCCGTCGCCACCCAGGGCGCGCGGTCGGGTGCGTTCCAGTCGGCGGCCCCCATGTCCGTTACATAGGTTGCCAATATCTGCCCGTCGCGTTCCGGCATCCGCAGATAGGCCACCGCGTCGCGCACCTGAGAGAAGAACAGCGGGCGGCCGGGGAAAGTATCCAGATGCACCTGCGCCTTTGGGCCGCCGTGATCCAGAATGTTCATCTGGCAGAAATAGCCGACCGCTTCGGGCGTCAGGGCGACGGGGTCAGGCAGGCCAGCCTCTTGCCGACAGGCGGCCAGCAGCAGGACGGCGAGGACAAGCCGTTTCATGGCACCACCTTTCGGAAAGAAAGCAGCGCCGCGCCAAAGGCCAGCGCGGGCCAGATCAGGATGGAGGTCAGTGATTGCCAGGCGGGAACCGATCGCGCCGCGGCGGCAACCCCCGCCGCCGCCGCCGTCGCCTGCGAGGCGGCAAGGTTATAAAGGCGAAAGGCATCGGCCGGGTTGCCCAAGAGCGTCAGCGGAAAGACCTGCGTGGTAAAGGTGCCGCCGTTATCGGCCACCACCGCCGCCAGCAGCGCCAGATCATAAAGCACCACCGCCACCAGCCACAGGCCGATCGCCAGCCCCGCCGCCCCGGACGGCCTGCGCGACAGGGCTGACAGCGCATAGCCCAGCCCAAGGAACGTCGCCCCCAGCGCCACCGATGACAGCACCAGCCGCAGCAGCGCGGGAAACCCCTGCATCGCCTGCGGGTCCAGCGCCACGGCAACCAGCCCCGCAGCCCCATAGCCCGCCGTCAGGGCCAGCGTCAGAATGACAAGATGGGCCAGCGCCTTGCCTGCCAGAATTTGCGCCCGCGCCACCGGATAGGTCAGGATCAGGGGCAGGGTGCCGCGCTCAACCTCGCCCGCAATGGCATCAAAGGACATCAGCAGCGCCATCAGCGGCACAAGGTAGACCGACAGGCTGGTCAGGCTGGCCACCGTCACCGACAGCCGGTCAACCCCCAGACTGCCCGTCGGCCCCGAACCCGCAGCAGACAGCACCAGCGAGAACACCACCATCAGCCCCATGGCGATGGCCAGCCAGCGGTTGCGCAGCCCGATGCGGAACTCTGCCAGGGCCAGGGCAAGGATGCGGGTCATTGGCCGTCCCTCCGGCTGAAGTGGCTGTAGATATCCTCCAGCGAGGGGGGGATCAGATCGACATCGGCGATGATCGCACCAAGGGCGGTGATGCGGGCAAGCTGGGGCAGCTTGTCATCGGGCGGCACAGTCAGCACCACTTTGTCGCCCGCGCGCTGGCTGCCCGGCAGACCCGCCGCCACGGCCGCGGCCTGCCCCGAAACCGGAGTGACCAGCAACACCACCGGCAGCCCGGCCTGCCGCCGCAGCGCCTCGAGCGCGCCGGTGGCGACCAGATGGCCGCCCGACAGGATCACGATGCGGTCGGTGCGGGCCTCGACCTCGGTCAAGGCATGGGACGACAGCAGGATCGCCGCGCCCTCTGCCGCCAGCCCATCCAGCAGCGCGTAGAAATCGCGGCGCGACACCGGGTCAAGGCCAGAGGTCGGCTCGTCCAGCACCAGAAGGCGCGGGTGGCCGATCAGCGCCTGCGCCAGCCCGACGCGCTGGCGCATCCCCTTGGAATAGGTGCCGATCCGGCGGCCTGCGGCTTCGTGCAGGCCAACCCGTTCCAGCAGGGCGCGGGCCTGATCCGGGTTTTCACCGCGCAGGGACAAGAGCAGGCGGATCTGCTCCTCGCCCGTGAGGGCGGGGTGAAAGGCGACATTCTCGGGCAGATAGGCCACGCCCGCCCGCGCCCTCGCCGATCCGGGTGCTGCGCCAAGCACCGACACCTCGCCCCCGTCAAAGGGGATAAGGCCAAGGACGATCTTCATCAGGGTAGATTTGCCCGCGCCGTTATGGCCAAGCAGCGCCACCCGTTCCCCGGCGGCAACCGAGAACGACACGCCGTTCAGCGCCGTGGCCGCGCCATAGCGCTTAGTCAGAGAGGTCAGCTTCAGCGTCACGTTCAGTCTCTTTCTGCCAGCGGTCGCCAACCTTGGCTTGCGCGGCCAGCCATTCGGCCGGGATGGCAATGGTGATCGGGGTCATCAGGGGATGGCTGTCGATGATCCCGCCCGGCAGCGTTGCGGGAAAGCTTTGCTGGCTCCACCGGATCAGTTGCACCGCCGGAGAGCCGATCAGCAGCCCGGCTGCGGGTTGTGACCACAGGATGTGGTCCATCATGTCATTGGGGCGAAAGGCCTGATCGGCGAACCCGTCGCCGTTAAGGTCAAAGGCCGCAAGGTCGGACCAGTGGTTGCCGCGACCCTCAAGGCTCCATTCCAGATCACGGGTACCGACGTATCTTACCTGATTGCGGTTGCCGACAAAGGCATTGCCCGTCACCGCATTGCGCGCCGAACCGGCGGTGTAATGGATGCCGATAGCGCAGCCCTGAAACCGGTTGTCCGCGATCAGGTTCTTGTTGGCGTCATAGAGAAAGGTGCATTTCGCGGCCCCCACCACCAGATTGCCGGTGATGTCGGACTCGTTGGTCGAATTCAGCATCACGCCATGGTCGCGGTCAGACAACGAGATGTTGCCCCGCACCACGACCCGCCGCGAATACATCATCGCAAAGCCAAGGTGATTGCCGACAGAGATATTGTCGATAATGGAACTGTCGTTCGTAAACATGTAATGGATGGCAAAGCGCAGGTCGCGAAAGGTGTTGCGGCGGAAGGTGTCTTTCCTTGATGCGTTCGAAAAGATTCCGTCGCGGCCATAGCGCACGGTGTTGTCCTCGATCACCACGCCGGGCGCGTTCCAGACATAAAAGCCGTTGCCGCGCGCCACCATATGGGGGTCTTGCCGCCCGGTGATCACATTGCGCCGCGCAACCGCATCGACGGCACCGTGGAAATCGACGCCGTGCATGTTGTCGGTCAGGATATTGTCTTCCACCACGGTGCGGGCCACGCCCTTGACCACCTTGATGCCGGAATCAATATCTTCGTCACGCGCGCCAGACCCCTGCACGGTCAGGCGCCGCAGGGTCACGTCATCGGCGGTGACCAGCAGGACGGTGCCCTTGTGGCCGCCATCCACCACCGCCTTGCCCTGCCCGTCAACGGTCAGCGGCTTGTCGATGACGGCGGGGCCATAAGACCCCGCCGCCAGCATCAGCACATCGCCCGGACGCGCCGCGGCAATGGCGGCACGCAAGGCCTCCGCTCCGGGCGGCACCTGAACCACCTCGGCCCGCAAAGGCAGGGCAAGAAGGCAGAAAAGGACAGCCCGGAACAACATGGATCAGGCCTTCGGCTTTACAAACATCCGGCCGCGCATTTCCATGTGCAGCGCGTGGCAGAACCACTGGCAATAATACCAGTAAACCCCCGGATTGGCCGCAACGAAGGTCACGGAACTGGTGGCTTGCGGGCCGATCTCCATTGCCACGCCATGGCCGCCCATGGTGAAGCCGTGGGTCAGGTCGTCGATGTCATCAAGGTTGGTGATGATCACCGTAACCTCGTCGCCCTGGTTCACCTCGAACGATTCCAGCGCGAAAGACGGTGCCTGCGACGAGATGTAGACCCGCACCTTGGTGGGGTCGGCCTTGTCGCGGATCACCATGTCCTGCCAGTCGTCCAGGTTCACCCCGTCCGCTTCGGCCTGCGCACGGGTTTCGGCCCACATGCGGTCATTGCGGTCCCAGACCGACTTGATGTTGCCCATCTTGCTGGCATGGACCGCGATGGCGTCATGCGGTTCGGCAAAGTTCGGGCCATCATGTATGACCTTCATCCTGTCGCCCGAAATGTCGATCAACTGATCGTTTTCGGGTTTCAACGGGCCGACATTCAGGAAACGGTCTTTCGAGAATTTGCACAGGCAAACCAGCCATTTGCCATCTGCCTCCAGCGTTTCGCCCATCGAGGTTTTCAGGTGACCGGGCTGATATTGCACATCGACCTTGTCAAGAATCGGATCGACCTTCTCGCCGGCATAAAGTTTCTTGGCGAGGTCGATGTTCCACTTGACCACCTGGCTGTCGAGGAACAGCGAGGTGAACACGTTGCCCTTGCCATCAAAGGCGTTGTGCAGCGGGCCAAGGCCCAGTTCCGGCTCTGCCACGATCACCGAACGCGGGTCGGCATTGGAGGTGAACAGGGTGTCCAGCTTGGTCACGTCGATCACGGTGACGGTGGGCGACAGCTTGCCGCCGATGCACAGGTGCACCTTGTCGGGGGCCATGTTGCAGCCGTGCGGGTTGTTGGCGACCGGGATATAGCGGGTGAACTGGCTTTTCGCCTCTTTCCGCCCATCCAACACCTTGGCGCCGTTCAGTTCCTGATACTGGCCTGCGGCGATGGCCTTTTCAATCTCGGCGATGTTGAACACCACGACATGGTCCATGTCGGCCGCGGTCATCTCGGCGGTGTTCATGCCCATTTCGCTGTTATAGCTGGTCGAGAACGCCCATTTGCCTTCGTAATCCGCGTCGGTGTTGTCAAGGTTGCCCGACACGATCACCTGCCATGCCACATCCCACTTGTCGGCATCGACGGCGGTGAAAATGTTCACATAAGTTGAAACGTCGGTCATTGTCGAACCATCGTTCACCAATGGCGTCTCATCCTCGCCATTGCAGAA
>CALRKX020000234.1:0-4726 GCA_943368305.1 Erythrobacter sanguineus | reverse complement strand
GCGAAAGCGCAATTGGCTGCCCTGGCTGTCCTCGGTCCAGCTACCATCGCTGTCATGGCCGGAATACAGGCCCAGTTCCCGTCCGATCTGAAACATCGGCTGGTCCTCCGGGTCGCTGACCGTAACCTCCAGCCAGGCCCAGGAATTGTCGTTCAGATCGCCGCGAAAGTTGACAACGGTCAGGCGTTCGGCCTGATCAACCTCCAACGGCAGCTCAACCGGCAACTGGGCTACCGACAGGCGGGTTGGCGGCAGAATCTGATGGCCGGACATGCCGGCAAAAACCACACTCAGCAGCAGGCACAGCCCGGTAAATCCCGCAGCGGCCGCGATCAGAAAGCCTTCGTTCGGCGGCTCGGCAACGGTGTCGAGCGGGTGGCGGCCAAGCGGGTGCACCGGCATGGCGGCACATCCGAACGATTGCCACAGCGCGGTCTGCGACGGCAGAACCGTGCGCTCCACCTCGCGTTCCGTGCCGGTTTCGGTGAACGACAGCATCGCCTCTTTGCCCAGCATGGTGACGGTGGTTGCGCTGTCGCCGATATGAGGTCGCCAGGTGAACTCGCCCTCGGCAAAAACGATCCTCGCTTTCGAGGTTTCGTAATAGGGATAAACTTCCCCCGCCACGCGGGCTTGCGGTCGGTTGCCAGAGGTCTCGACCTGAACCTCCCCCATCCAGCCGGGCTCGGTGCCCTGCCGCCAGCGGCGGGTCAGGAACAGGCGACCGTTTTCAAGCGTCAGCCACGAATAGCCATGGGTTGGCGAATAGATCAGATGGTCGGTCCAATCCCAGATTCTGCCATTCGCCTCTTCGCGCCAGCCCAGAATGCCGATGATCTGATGATCCACGTCCAGAATCTTGCCGCTATCGCCGATTTTCAGCGGCGTCTCGGGGCGTGGCATGTCGGCAAACTTGCTAAGGATGCGGTATCCTTCGACAGTATCAAGCTCGGTGCTGCAATAGCCGCAGATCTGGCTGACCACCCGGCCGCCGCCCAGCACATTCAGCCCCGCCCCGCAATTCGGGCAACTGATCGCGGCAGGAGAACTGGCGGATTTCATGCCACCTTCACCTCGAACGGATCAACCCAGGTTCCCAGAAACCATGCCCAGCCGTCAGGGCCGCTTTCGCCCGACAGCAGGCTGCCGTCAGTGCCGGCGCAATTGACAAAGCGGTAACGGTCGCCGACCCGCAGGATTTCGGGGAACGATCCGGCCAGCGCCACGCATTCGGCCTCTTCCACCTCAGTTACGCTGAACCAGCGCCCGTTGGCGGCAACCTCGGTGCCCAATGTTTCGGGCGGTGTCTCGTGCGGCGCATCGGCGGCTGGCAGCTGCCGCTGAACAACAACGTCGCCTTCGTCAATCGAAATCCAGACCTCGCCGTCTTTGGTTTCGGCCCAGAACTCATCCCACTCACCCCTGCCATAGCTGAACCGTGCCTGTCCGCGCGGGTGATAGGTTTGCCCGCCAATCGTGACGGTCTGGCCCAGCCGGATAAGTTGCGGCGCGCCGTGCATCACGCCCGCCTGACCGGCCAGCACGAACTGATCGTCCTGCAAGAAAGACGTAGTGCCGCAATGCATGCAACTGACCATTTTAAGGCTCTGAAGCCTTGGTCCAAGGGCCGCACCGCATTTGGGGCAATTCATCTCGGTCATGGGCAAAGAATGGCGCAAATGCCCGTACAAAACCACGGGGATTTGTGCGAGATATGCCCGGCAGAACCTGCCTTCGGGCCGGTGTCATCTTGTCTGGCCGCACCCTGCCGGGCCAGAGTGGCGCGACCTGGGGCGGCACGGCCCTGCCTGGCAACACAATAGGGCCGAGGGGCGATGACGACCGTTATGATCACAGGTGCGCGGGCACCGGTTGCACTGCACATGGCGCGCTGTCTGGCGCAGGCCGGTCTGCGTGTTGTGCTGGCCGACAGCCTGCACCGCCCTGTGTCGGTCGCCAGCACCTGCCACAGCGGGTATCATCTGCTGCCCCGACCACGCCATGACCCCGCCGGATATGCTGCCGCTGTCACCGATCTGGTCATGCAGCAGGCGGTCGATCTGGTGGTGCCGACCTGCGAAGAGGTGTTCTATCTTGCCCAGGTCTGGCAAAGCCGCGCGCTCCAAGCCCGCCTGTTCGCCCCCCCGCTTGCCGTTCTGGCCGAAGCGCATGATAAACATGCCTTCATCCGGCGCTGCGCCCACCTTGGACTGGCGGTTCCCCGGACCACCCTCATCGACAGCCCTGCCGCCTTGCGCGCAATTGGCGACAGCGCGGGGGATCTGGTATTCAAGCCGGTCTGGTCGCGCTTTGCCGCGCGCGTGCTTTTGCGTCCCGGTCCGCGGGCATTGGCGGCAATCCGCCCCACCGCAGCAGCACCTTGGGTCGCGCAAGAGTATCTGACCGGGCAAGAGGTCTGCGCCTATGCCCTTGCTCATAACGGCAGACTTACGGCTCTGTCGGCCTATCGCGGGCTTTACCGTGCGGGGCGGGGGGCCTCGATCGCGTTTGCGCCACTGGTCGATCCGGCGGTGCGCGAGTTTGTCAGGCGGTATGTTGCTGGCACCAGCTGGACCGGCCAGATTTCCTTTGATCTGATCCGCCGCGCGGATGGCGCGGTTTTGCCCTTGGAATGCAATCCGCGGGCGACCAGCGGGTTGCATTTCTTTCGCAACCACGCCTTTGCCAAGGCGGTTCTGGCAGCCGACGGGCCTGCGCAAGAGGTGGCGCCCGATGTAACCTTGCCACAGGGCGTCCGGCTGGCGCTGTGGCTTTATGGTTTGCCACAGGCGCTGCGTCCGGGTGGTCTGGGTACGTTTCGTGCGGCTTTGCGCGATGTGCAGGATGTGCTGGGCTGGCCCGACGATCCGGGGCCACGCCGCGCCCAGTTTGCCGCGCTGGCTGAAATCGCCGCCAAGGCGCTGCGCGACAGAACCAGTCTGCAACGCGCCGTAACCGAAGATATCGAATGGGACGGGCCGGATCAAAGCTCGATCTGATGGCGCAAGGGGGCTGCCGCGGCTGCGGGCAGGTGCCCGGCATCGATGGCCGCAATATCGGCGCGCAAAAAGTCCAAGGGGCCGATCAGCGGCACTGCCGAAGGGACAAGTTCGGCGTTGTCGGCGGTCTGGGCCAGCATCCGGCGATCCTGCGCCAGCGCCGCGCGAAACAGCGGGGTAAAGGCTTGCAGTTTCAGCCACCCCCACAGCCCTTGATGCGGACCAGAAAGAATGCCGATGCCTTCCACCCGGTCAGGGGTTGCCTGACGCAGATGGAAGGTGGTGGACAGCACCAGCCCCTTCGGCCCCCAGTATTCCAGCTCTGCGATCCCGGGCGCGCGATAACGGCCAATGGTGCGCACCCGCATCCCTTCAAGCAAGGTGCTGACGATGCCTTGCTGGCGGTCTTCACCGCTATAGGCCGCCTCGACCCAGCCAGGCCCGCCCGTCACCTCGACCTGAACACGGTAGCGTTTGGCCGACAGGCCGCGCAGCAGCCCGCGATGGGTGAAATGCGTATGCGTTGCATCAAGGATGTTTTCGGCGACATCAATCACCCGCCCCTGCGCGGCACTATGTACCAGACGCAGGCGCATGTCCTGCGCGGCACCCGGCAAGGGCGGCGGCGGGGCGGGCGGCTCTCCTTCCGACAGATAAAGGATGCCGCTCTGTTCCAAGGCGCGAAAGCCGGGCACCCGATAGCGCGGCACCTGGCCCAGCAGCCCCGGCAGATGGGTGCAATGCCCCGCCCCGTCAAACCGCCAGCCGTGATAGGGGCATTCCACCGACCCGGCCACCACCCGCCCGGATGACAGCGGCGCATGGCGATGGGGGCAACGGTCGATCAGCGCGGCAACACCCTGTGCCCCGCGAAACAGAACGATGGGCCGGTCGTTCCACCAGATGCGCCGGGGTTTCGCCCCTAGGTCGCGGGTCAGCGCCACCGCCTGCCAAAGATCGCCTGTCGTCACAACCCGAACCTCCTCATCAGGGGAACGCCAATTCCTGCCAGCACGGCCTCGACCAGCAGCAAGGCCAGTCTTTGGTGCCACGGCAGGCCTGTTGCGTGAACAGCGGTATATTCGATAACCGGCACCGCCCCGCGCCGCCGCTTGAAATCCGCGGCCCCAGCGGAAATGTTGAAGAACAGCCCCTGCGCCACCGCCCGGTTGCGCGCCATGGCCATCACCATCCGGTACAGCCCGGCCTGGATGGGCCATGAGGTGTCATAGCCGACAATCGGTTGCGTCAGCGTGCGCCCGTTCTGAAAATAGCCGGTAACGGCCACCAGATCGCCCGCCGCATCTCGCAACCCCTCCATCTGCAACAGCCCAAGACGGTGCATTTCGCCGATCCAAAGCGCCGTATAGGCGGGGTTCAACGGGGTGTATTTGCGCAGGTAAAGGGCGGCGTAAAGTTCGGCGCAGCGCGGGTAGTCGGCAGCGGCGAAATCACCATTCGCCACGCGGCACAGGTCGGTCGCCGCCAGCTTGCGCCGATCTTCCTTGATGCTTTTCGTCAGCGGTCCGCCTGCCTCCCGCCCATCCAGCACATAGACCTGACGGGCGGGCAGCAAACGGAACCCTTCGGCCCGCAAAGCTGCAAGGGTCGGGGCGTCGGCCAGATCGTTCAGCGACCGGATCACGATGGCGCGGCCGGGGTGGCTGGCCTGAACCGCATCGCGCAGGGCAGCGACCATCGCGCGGCTCAGTTCCGGCACGGGGTTG
>CALRKX020000233.1:0-4744 GCA_943368305.1 Erythrobacter sanguineus | reverse complement strand
GGCATCTCTGGCGCGATCCAGCATCTGGCGGGCATGAAGGACAGCAAGATCATCGTCGCCATCAACAAGGACGACGAAGCCCCGATCTTCCAGGTCGCCGATTACGGCCTGGTGGGCGATCTGTTCACCCTGGTCCCGGAACTGACTGCAAAGCTCTGAGCCGCAACACATGCCAGCCACGCTCCCTAAGACGGGGCGAAAAGGGGCGCCCAAAAGGGGGCGCCCCTTGTCACATCCGGTCGCGGATCAGCGGCAAAAGGGCGCGCGCCACCTGCCGGTGATGCTGCGGGCCGGGCAGCTGGCGGGCGGCTGGCACCTCGAGCGGGGTGCAGACCATACCCTCTAATCCCTGATCACCGGAGGGCGGGGCGCTGTGCAGGACGGCGGCGCAAAGGGGCTGCAGCGCGTCCAGCAAGCCAGCATCGGGAGCAAGCGGATCTATGGAGCCTTGCGCGCCCATCGACAGCAGGATCGCGCGGCCCTGAAGATGGGCGAGAAGGGCGCGCATCTGGCGCAGCCAAGCGCTGCGCAGTTCTGCCGCGACTTCGGCGAACCTGCGGGGCGAGGAGGCGGCAAGGCTGTGCAGCAGATGCCGGGTAAAGGCGAAATCTGTGAAATCGACCTCTGGAAACAGGGCGCGCAGCCGGGGGGTGGCACCAAGAAAGCGGTCATTCCGGCGGGGGTGGACGCTGTAGAACGCGTTCGACAGGTTGGCCAGCCCGGCCGCCTGCACCACCACCACCTCAGCCCCCGCCGTCAGCGTCAGCAGCGCCGGTTCGGCCAGAAACACATCCGGCCCGGCATTGGCGCAGCCAAGGTTCAGCACGGGCAGGCCAAGTTCCGCTTCGAGCAAATCGGGAAAGGGGCGGGGAACGAAGCGGCCATAGGTTTCGGTTCCCCCCAGACAGGCCAGATAGCGCCCCTTTACAGGCCGTTCCGGCCCGCGAAACGCCAGCCGTGACCCGGCATAGTGACAAGGCGCATAGTCCAGCGCGCCCGCGCCCTGAAAGGCAAAAGCCATCGTCCCACCCCAAATTTGCAACACCCGGGATCAGCCTGACCGATTCTCCTTTCCCAAGGGCTAAGGGTCGAATTTGCCGCAAATGCCACTGGCCCCCTTTGGCTTGCCCGACTTGCGGGGACTGCCTATGGTGCCCGGGAACGCAGATGATGCAACAATTCGGGGAACGGCATGGACATCCGCACGGTCGGTATTGTGGGCGCGGGCCAGATGGGCAATGGCATTGCCCATGTCTTTGCCATGGCAGGCTATGACGTGACGCTGAACGATATCAGCGAAGACAGTCTGACGAAGGCGATTGCCACCATCGACAAGAACCTGGAACGGCAGGTGTCGCGCGGCAAGATCAGCGCCGAGGTCAAGGCCGCCGCCCTGGCGCGGATCAGCACCACGCTGACGCTGACCGACCTTGGCCCGCTGGACCTGATCATCGAGGCCGCGACCGAGCGCGAAGACGTCAAGAACAAGATCTTCGAGATGCTGGGGCCGCATCTGGGGCCGCAGACCATTCTGACCTCGAACACCTCGTCCATCTCGATCACCCGTCTGGCCAGCCGGACCGACCGGCCAGAGCGGTTTATGGGCTTTCACTTCATGAACCCCGTGCCGGTGATGCAACTGGTCGAGCTGATCCGCGGCATCGCCACCGACAAGCCGACCTATGACACGCTGCTGGCGGTGGTGGAGCGGCTGGGCAAGACGGCGGCCAGTGCCGAGGATTTTCCGGCCTTTATCGTGAACCGCATTCTGGTGCCGATGATCAACGAGGCGGTCTATACGCTGTATGAAGGCGTGG
Organism: Erythrobacter sanguineus; assembly: GCA_943368305.1. GTDB lineage: Bacteria > Pseudomonadota > Alphaproteobacteria > Rhodobacterales > Rhodobacteraceae > Fuscibacter. Next base: position 2,927 of record CALRKX020000233.1, on the reverse strand, counting down.
GCAACGTGCGGTCGATCGACGAATCGATGAAGCTGGGCGCGAACCACCCGATGGGGCCCTTGGAACTGGCCGATTTCATCGGGCTGGATACCTGCCTTGCCATCATGAACGTGCTGTATGACGGGCTGGCCGACCCCAAATACCGCCCCTGTCCGCTGTTGACGAAATATGTCGAGGCTGGGTGGCTGGGCCGCAAGTCGGGCCGGGGGTTTTATGACTACCGCGGCGAGGTGCCGGTTCCGACGCGATGAAGGGGGGCGTGCCGAGCACGCACCACCCTACGGATGGCTTTCTTTCTTGGCAGGCTGCGTGATTTCACGCGCCGTTGCGCAAAGCCAGCGTATGTTCGCGCAGCCAAGCCAGGAAGCCTCTTGGGTTGCCATCCCATTTCGCAAGCTCTGACGCGGGGATCGGTTCGCCGATCACAGGGCGCTGCGGCTTGAACAGGCTGCGCTTGATCTCATACAGCAACAGGCCCTGCCGCAGCGTGTCTGACAGCTTGTTGGCGATCAGGAAGGCGCGGCTGTTCTGGCCGGGGAAAAAGATCGGCAGGATGGTCGCCCCGGAAGAGCGCACGATCTTGTGGGTGAAGACGTTCCACTCTGCCTCAATCGCCGGGCCAAACCAGGTTTCCGACATGGCAACCTTGCCCGCCGGAAACAGGATGATAACCCCGCCCGCCTTGAGATGTGCCATGGTGTCGGCGCGCATTTGCAAGCCCAGTTCGCGCGCGTTGTCTTCGTGCGGGAAGGGGACGGGAATCATGAATTCCTCAACCTCGGGGATGCCGGTCAAGAGGCTGCGGGTCAGGATGCGAAAGTCGGAGCGGACGCGGTTGATCATCTCGGCCATGATCATGCCATCGACCAGACCCGAAGGGTGGTTGGCCACCACGACCAGGGGGCCGGTGGCGGGGATGCGGGCGATTTCCTCGGCGGGTGTATCGATGCGGATACCCATGTGGCGGATGGCCTTGGGCCAGAACGGAGCCCCGAACGGCGCGCCCGACTTTTCAAAGCTGCGGATCAGGCTCAGAAGCTGGATCTTGGCCGTCAACCATTCGATGACGCGGATGGTGCCGGCCTTGAACGGGTTCTTGAAGGTGCCGGCATAGGACAGGCGGCGCATGTCATACTTGCGCTTGGCGGCGGCGATGCGCGCGTCCTGAGGCTGGGTTGCTGCGGCAGTCTGCGGCTGATCGGTCGCCAAGTTTGCTTGCCTTCCAAAATCACGTTCCGGCGTCAGGTATCCTCGCCAAAGCGGTTGGCCACCAGCGCCGCCAGCGCCGCGAGCAGGTCTTCGGCCTGCGCGCCACTGGTCCGGACCTCAATAGTGGTTCCGCGAGAGGCTGCCAACATCAAAAGCCCCATGATCGAATCGCCCGAGACCGTCATGCCGTCTTTGGTGACCTCTGCCGCAGCGTCGAACTGTTCGACCACCTCGACGAATTTGGCCGAGGCCCGGGCGTGCAGGCCCTTTTCGTTGACGATCTTCAGCGTGCGTTCCGTCATGCAGCTTAGGCCCCCCCGCCCAGATCAAGACTGTTGATGTATTTACGCCCGGCCTCCAGCGCGGCGGAAACCGCCTCTGCCACCGGTAGGTCGCGCGATTTTGCCAGCTTGATCAGCATTGGCAGGTTGGCGCCATAAACAATGCGACGTTCCGCCCCGGCGCAGGCCATCAGCGACAGGTTCGAGGGCGAACCGCCGAACATGTCGGTGACGATCACTACACCAGAGCCGCCATCAACCTCGTTCGCGGCCATGCAGATTTCGGCCTGCTTGGCGGCGCGGTCATGCACATCTTCGATGGTAATGGCGCGCATCCGGGCCTGAGGCCCGACCACATGCTCGACCGCCGAGAGATACTCGCGTGCCAGTCCGCCATGCGCGACGATCACAATGCCGATCAAGCGTCTGTCACCCCGTATGCGTGCGGTGGGTTGGCCCCACCCTGCGTTCAAGTTCCCGATGTCGTTTTGACACCGGCCAGCCCGCTTCGGCAAGCAGTTTGCCTAGTTTTTCTGCAACTGCAACAGAGCGATGTTGCCCACCGGTACAGCCAAAGCCGATGGTCAGGTGGGCACGCCCCTCGGCCACATGGGCCGGAAGCAGAAACAGCACCATGTCGCGCAACCTTTGGAAGAAGGGCGCGAACAGCGGATCGGATTCGACGAAAGCGGAGACCGCCGAATCACGGCCATCCTGCGCCTGCAGATCGGGCTGCCAGTGCGGGTTTTTCAAAAAGCGGCAGTCGAACACCATATCGACCCCGCGCGGCAGGCCACGGCGATAGCTGAAGGACTGCACCGACACCGCCAGCCCCGCCGCCTTGCCAACGTCAAACCAGCGCGCGAGTTCGGCCTTGAGGTCGTGCGGCGACATCTCGGTGGTGTCGATAAGGTGGTCGGCGCGGGCGCGGATGGGGGCCAGCAGTTCCACCTCGCGGCTGATACCTTCGCTGGGGGTCTCTGCGGGCGCCAAGGGATGGCTGCGGCGGGTCTGGCTGTAACGGCGGATCAGTTCCGAGGGCGTTGAATCGAGATAGAGCACATCCAACGCGGTGCGCGGATCGCGTGTCAGCCGGTCGATCAGTTCGATCAGGGCGGCGGCGGAGAATTCGCGGTTGCGCACATCGATGCCCAAAGCGACGGGGCGGCCCAAGGGCGGACCGTCGATCAGGCGCGGCACCAGCGACAGGGGCAGGTTGTCGATCGCCTCATAGCCCAGATCCTCCAGCGCGTGAATTGCGGTAGAGCGGCCAGCCCCCGACGGGCCGGTGACCAGCACCAGCCGATGGTCGGGGGAATGTTCCGTGCTGTCGCGCACCGCTGTCTTATCCATGACGTTCTCCCTGCAAATAGCACAGGAGTGCAAATGGGAAATGGGCACTTTGCGACCCAAGGACAAGCGGCAGCACCTTTCCCA
>CALRKX020000232.1:0-4755 GCA_943368305.1 Erythrobacter sanguineus | reverse complement strand
CGTCGAGAAGCGGCGGCAGGTCGCGGGCGGCGGTGGCAAGCAGGCTGCGGTCGCCGCGTGTTGCGGCGGATTCAATCGCCTCCAGCCGGGCATGCAGCGCCATCGCACCAAAGGTGCCCGCCGCCCCGGCACAGCGGTGCAGGGCCTGCAACTGGCGCTGGTCGGCCTCGGGCTGCGGCAGGTCGCTGGCATCCGCCTTCAGCCCCTGCCGGACCTCTTGCAACTGATCGAGAAACCGGGCCAGCAAATCATACAGCCGCCCCGTGACTCCGCCGTCCCCGGCCAGATCGGCCAGATCGGCCAGCCGTGCTGTGTCCAGCAGCACCGATGCCGTGGCGGTTCGGGCAGGCACGCTTGCGCCACGGGTATCGCGCAAGCCCTGATGCAAGGCCCGGCCCAAAAGCCCGATCAGTTGCGGACGGTCGATCGGCTTTTTCAGCACCTCGGTCATTCCGGCCCCCCGAAAGGCGGCCAGTTCTTCGGGCAAGGCATGGGCGGTGACCCCGATAATCGGCGCATCGCGCGACGGCCCGTCACCGGCACGAATGGCGCGCGTTGCCGCCCGCCCGTCCATCACCGGCATCGAGACATCCATCAGGATGACGTCAAACGCCCGTCCGGTGGCCAGTAGCACACCTTCGCGCCCGTCAGAGGCCTCGGTCACGTCATGGCCCTCGGCCTCGACCATCTCCCGCAGGATGGTGCGGTTGATCTCGTTATCTTCGACGATCAGAACCTGCAACCGCGGCTGGGCAGGCATCCGTGCCGGTTTGGCGGCGGCCTCGCCCTCGCGTCCGTCTTTGGCGGGGGCGGCGTCAGCCACATCCAGCGGCAGCCGCATCCAGAACAGGCTGCCAGCGCCCGGTTCACTTTCCACCCCGATACTGCCATTCATCAGCGTCACCAGCCGCCGCGAAATGGCCAGCCCCAGCCCCGTGCCCCCCTGACGGCCATAGGAGCTGTCAAGCATTTCGAAATCGTCGAAAATCCGGTCAAGATCGGCCGCCGCAATGCCGGTGCCACTGTCGATCACCCGAAACTCGACCTCGCGGCGGGGGGCCGGGTCGCCCAGCGCCTCGACCTCCAGCCGGATTTCGCCATTGCGGGTGAATTTCGTGGCGTTGTTGACAAAGTTCAGCAGCACCTGCCGGATCTTGGCGGCATCGCCGATGGTGCCCGGCAGGGCCGGACCATCCCATGCCCAGGTCAGGGTGTTGCCGTTGGCCCGCGCCAGATGGGTCTGGTTGTCCACCACATCTTCCAGCACGCGGCACAGCTCGAACGGGCGCAGGTTCAGCCGCATCATCCCGGCTTCCAGCTTGGAAAGATCCAGAACATCGTTGACCAGACCGCTCAGCAAGCCGCCCGAAACCTCCATCGTATCGACATAACGGCGCTGCCGGGCATCCAGCCGGGTATCCTTGAGCAAGGACATGGTACCCAGCAGCCCGTTCAGCGGCGTGCGCATTTCATGCGACATCACCGCGACGAACTCTGCCTTGGCCTGCTCGCCCGCAACGGCCTGATCATGGGCGGTCTTCAGACGTTCCTCGGCCTGTTTCAACTGGGAAATGTCGCGGATGAACAGCACGAAGATCTGGCCCTGCTGGCCTTCGACCTTGCGCACCGAAACCTCGGCTGGAAAGATCCGCCCGAGGCGGTCGGCCCCGTCCAGATAAAGGCGCCCCGGCGTATCGGCGGCCTTGCCGTGCAAGACGGCCTCAAGCTTGGCATTGCCGGGGCCGCTGCGGGCGCCGTCAGAGGGGGGCAGGATCAGACAGCGCATATCCTGACCGCGCGCCTCTTCGGCGGTATAGCCAAAGATCGCCTCGGCGGCGGGGCTGAAATCAACCACGCGGGCATCGCTGTCGCAGACGATGATACCGTCCAGGCTGGTTTCGATCACGGTCTGCATGCGGGCGGCGGTGCGCGTCTGTTCTTGCCCACGCCGTTCCGACAACCGGTAAAGCCGCAGCAGAGTGACCGCCAGCAACGAGACGGTAACGAACATCAGCGCCGCCGTCACCGCCAGCCGCGCCAGCGTGCTGGTGATCTCGTGGCGGCTTTCGTCCGAATGGCGGGCAAATTCGGCCAGCCCCGTCAGCGACAGCCGCCGCACTGTCGGGCCAAGCGCATCTGCCTGTTGCTGCAACCCGTCAAGCTGGCCTGCAAGAAGCTGATCGGACAGCCCCATAATCGCGCCGATCTGTTGCAACTCATTGGTCGCTATCGTGAAATCACTGACGAAATCGGCCCGCTCCCGCAGCCAGGAATAGGTGGTGGTGGCGCGAAAAGTGTCGATCCGGCTGAAAAAGATGTCATACCGCTTGCGCAACTCGTCATAGTCGGCGGTTTGCGGGCCGGTGCGCTCTGCCGTCAGGCGGGCATTGCTGATCTCAAGGCGAAAGCGCAGGAATTCGGTATCGACCTGGGCCAGCGTCCATTGCAGGTTGTCAGAGGCCGCCGTGCGCAGGGCGTGCAACTGGTCCAGCACATCGACACTCATCACCCCCATCAGGCCAAACAGCCCCGACAGCACAAGAAACAGGATTGCGGTTCTGGCGCGCCGCACCATGCCCCGCCACCCCGCCCCAGCCTGGGCGCGGCCCGCCGATCTTTGTGCTGTCGTAGCCGAATCCAGCGTCACACCGCCCCCAGGGCATCCAAGGTCAGGGACCAAGGCTTAAGGCTGAACCTCGATCCGGTCCAGTTGCCAAATGCTGCGGGCATAGATGACTTCGCTGCGATAGGCAGGGTCGGCATCATAGGGATAGATGATCCACAAGGGGCCCTTGTCACGGATTGTCATCGGCTTGCCATTGCGGGCATAGGCGACGATCGGCCCGTTGTCGGGCCATTCCTCGACCGGGATTTCCACGGCATAGTCATTGGCGGCGGTGGCCTCCAGCATCTTGCCCTGCATATGCGCGGCGCGCAGCAGCGCTGCCAGCGGCACCCCGGTAAACTCTTGCGGGCCATCGGTCCAGATTGTGGTCGTGGTGATGGTCTTTTGCGGCAGCGACGCCAGCATCGCCTGATCAAAGGCCAGGCTGGTGGCCTCTGACTCACCGTCCACATGGCCCATCAGGGTCAGCAGGACCGGGCCGCTCGGCTCCGAAACGGCCACCTGCGCAACCGCAGCAGCCTCTGCCCGCAACGGCCCGGCAAGGGCGCAACCGCAGCCAAGCAAAAACGCGGCAAGACCCAGGGCGGAACGAAGGTTTGGCATCACGGCACCCGCACACTTAAAAGGGCCGGGCCTGTCGCGACCCGGCGCCTGATCATCTTTCGCGGCAATCTAGCATCCGGGCGCGTCGCCTGCGCAAGAACTTCTGCATAGGGTTGCTATCCCTTCGGATAGGAAGCCTATCCCCCCAATCCCTGACACCAAGACGGCAATTCTTCTTCGTGCGAGACATTCCAAAAGGTCGCATCAATCACCTAACCACTTGATCTCTTAAGGAATTAAACTTTTTACTCCGGGCAAGCATCAGAAACCGCAGGACCGGGGTTCTGTGTTAGCCTTGAACATTGTAACTATGGGGCCGAACCACGGCTGAATTATCTGCCGGCGGATTCCCCTTGTGGTAGTGGAAGCCAATTCATGCGGATCCTGATCGCCGACGATCATGACCTGGTGCGCGACACCATCGTGCTGTTCCTGCAAACCGAAAGCGGTATCGAGGCAGAGGCGGTGGGCAGCCTGCCCGCCGCTGTCGCCGCGATAGAAAGCCAGCCGCAGTTCGATCTGGTTCTGCTCGACATGATGATGCCCGGCATGAACGGGCTGGACAGCTTGCGTCAGGTCATGGCCATGAATGGCGGTCAGCGGGTCGCGCTGATCTCGGGCACCGGCTCGCCGGAGCTGGCGGAACAGGCGCTTGCGGCGGGCGCGGCAGGTTACCTGCCCAAGACCCTCAGTGCCAAATCGCTGGCCAATGCCGTGCATTTCATGGCGCAAGGAGAGCAATTCGTGCCGCTGGGCTTCCTGCGCTCTGCCACCGACGAACCGGCGCATCCCCTCGCCCAGCGCCTTTCACGACGGGAGCGCGAGGTGCTGGGTGGCCTGATCGAAGGCAAGTCGAACAAGGAAATCGCCCGTGATCTTGGCATCAGCGAACCGACCGTCAAACTGCATATGAAGACGCTTTATCGCAAGATCGGTGCCCAGAACCGCACACAGGCCGCAATGATCGCCAAAGAGGCGGGGTTGTTTTAACGCCCAGGTGTTCAGCGCATTGCGCCAGAATTTCCAGCCAGACACCCCCGCCCTTGTGGGGGAATGATGTTTGGCGACAACGGGTCGAGCCCCCGCAGGCACAAGCGCGTGATAAAAAAACCCGCCCGCAATCTGCGGACGGGGTTTTGTCAGGTTATTGTGAGTGGATCAGCTACAGCCCGTCGTGCCGCCGCAGGTGTTGCACTTCATGCAGGTGCCGTTGCGCACAAGCGTGTAGTTGCCGCATTCGCCGCAGGGATCGCCCTCATACCCCTGCATTTTCGCCTTGGTGCGGGCGTCCATGCTGACGGTACCAGAGGCCAGCGCGGTTGAGGTTTCCACCACCATCGCGGCAAAGCCGGTTTCGGTGCCGGTGGCGGCCATGCCGCCCTGGAACACCATCAACTCTTGCGGCAGACGCTTGCGCAGATAGCCCGTGGACGAGATCGACTTGAGCATCTCCAGCGATTTCGAAGCGCTGGTCTCGGCCACCTCGGCAAAGTTGCGCTTGCCCTCGTCATCGCCGCGCCCCAGAT
>CALRKX020000231.1:0-4756 GCA_943368305.1 Erythrobacter sanguineus | reverse complement strand
TCGGGGTTTCAGGTGGCGGAAAACCGCAATGCCGGCGGGTTCCTGAACGGTCTGGCGCAACTGGACGATTTCCCGCGCGAGGTTCTGTCAGAGGCCTGGGCCAAACGCGCCGCCATTCCGGGGCGGATGTGGCAGTATCTGCCATCCTTGCTGGAAACCATCAACATTGCCGCCGTGTCCACCCTGATCGGGGTGCTGGCGGCGGGGTTCCTGTCGTTGCTGGCGACCCGTGGCCTGTCGCTCTGGCCGCGGCTGACGCCGCTGTTCCGCCGCCTGCTGGATGCATGCCGCGCCGTGCCGGAAATCGTGGTGGCGCTGGTCCTGATCTATATCCTCGGCTCTGGCCCGGTGCCCGCGATGATCGCCATTTCGCTGCATACGGCAGGCGCGATGGGCAAGCTGTTTTCCGAAGTGGCCGAGAATGCCGACTTGAAGCCCGTCGAAGGCCTGACCTCGATCGGGGCAAGCTGGGGACAAAAGATGTGGCTGGGCATCATTCCGCAGGTGGCACCGAACTGGCTGTCCTATGCGCTGCTGCGGTTCGAGGTGAACGTCCGCGCCTCGGCCATCCTTGGCTTCGTTGGGTCGGGCGGCATCGGGTATGAGCTGAAGGTGGCGATGCAATGGGGTGGCGGGCGATACGATCAGGTGGTGGCGATTTTCCTGCTGCTGTTCCTGACCATCATGCTGATCGACCAATGCTCTGACCGCTTGCGTCACCGTTTGGTCAAAGGGGTTTGAGATGACAGACACGATGACCGTCCCGATGCCCCTGACCGCCGCCGCCCTGCTGACCAGCCTGCACCGCCGCCGCCTGGTGGCACTTGCCGTGCCTGCGGTGATCCTGGCCTATCTGGTCTATATCTTCCTTGCCTTCGACATCGCCGGTCTTGCGGGCCGCGCCCGGCTGGACAATGCGAAGATCCTGCTGGGCGATTTCGTTTCCTACAAGACCCATGTCACCCGCAACAACGCCACAAACGCCCTGACCGTCGCGGTGGAAGGCGAGGCCAAGGGCACATTTGCCCCCGGCCACCTGCCCGATTGGGTCAAGGTGCAGGGCGACACCACCACCGTTGATCTGGGGGCAGGGCATCTGGTGACCTATGACGCCACAGGGGCCCGCTATGTCGTGCCGGGTTACGGCACCATCGACATCCGGCCCGAAGGCGGCAAGCTGATGCTGACGTCCCCCCAGCCCCTGCCCGGCTGGATCAACGCCTCTGACACCCGCATTTCCGTCACCACCAGCCACGGGCGCTTTGCCTATACCCGGTCCAAGGTGGAAACCTTTCGCTATGCGCCGGGCTGGCCCTGTTTCTTCTTTACCCCCGACAGCCCGTTCTTTGGCAAGTCGTGGGGCCAGCTTGCCGCCCTGTCGCTGTGGGAGCCGCGCATTGACCCGCTCCAGCCCAACGCCGCCTTCCTCGTCAAAGAGGTCTGGACGAACAAGATGTGGCGCCATGGCGATGTGTTCTGGGCGATCGGCGAGACGATCCTGATGGCCTTCCTTGGCACGATGGGAGCGGCCATCGTGTCGCTGCCGCTGGCCTTTCTGGCCGCACGCAACATGAACCGGCTGGCCCCCGTTCGGTTCGCGCTGCGCCGGGTGTTCGACTTTGTGCGCGGGGTCGATGCGCTGATCTGGACCATCATCCTAAGCCGTGCCTTCGGGCCGGGGCCGATGACCGGGGCCTTGGCGATGCTGGTCACCGACACCGGCAGCTTTGGCAAGACCTTCTCGGAGGCGCTGGAAAACATTGACGAAAAGCAGGTTGATGGCATCCGCTCGACCGGGGCAAACACCGTCCAGCGCGCGCGCTGGGGGGTCATGCCGCAGGTCGTGCCGGTGCTGCTTAGCCAGGTGCTCTATTTCCTGGAATCCAATACCCGAAGCGCCACCGTGGTAGGTGCCATCGTCGGCGGCGGTATCGGCCTGCTGCTGACCCAGGCCATCCAGACCCAGAAGGATTGGGAGGACGTGGCCTATTACGTCATCCTGATCATCGCGATGGTCATGGCGATGGACAGCCTGTCAGGCTGGTTGCGCCGCAAGCTGATCAAGGGGGAATAGACCGCCCTTACCCCTCCGCCCCTCACCCCCATGGGGGGAGAGGGAGACGCCCCTTTCAACCTTCGCGCCCTGCCCTCACCGCGTCTTCCCTCCTCCCCTTGTGGGGGCGGGGTGAGGGGGGAGACACAAGAGAACCCCATGCCCCGCCTCTCGCCCACCGAACCCGTCCTGCACCCGGAGACCGAGGTGACGAATGCCACCTTTGGTGCCTATGTCGAAATCGGGCGCGGGTCGCGGGTGCTGAACAGCCATTTTGACGATTACGCCTATTGCGACCGCTATGCCGACGTGGCCAATACCACTGTCGGGCGGTTTGCCAATATCGCCGCCTTTACCCGCATCGGCCCAACCGATCACCCGTGGCAGAACGCGGCGCAACACCATTTCCTTTATCGGTCCAGCCATTACTGGGATGACGCAGAGGACGATGCCGATTTCTTTGCAGCCCGCGCTGCCCGCCGCACAACACTGGGGGCAGATTGCTGGATCGGCCATGGCGTGATCATCAAGCCAGAGGTCAGCTTTGGCATCGGTGCCATCGCCGCCTCTGGCGCGGTGGTCACCAAAGATGTCAGCCCGTTCATGATTGTGGCTGGCGTGCCCGCCCAACCCATCCGCACCCGGTTCCCCGACGCCGTGATTGACCGCCTGCTGGCACTGGCGTGGTGGAACTGGCCGCATGATCGGCTGCGCGCGGCGATGGCCGATTTCAGGGCGCTAAGGGCCGAAGCGTTTCTGGAAAAATATGGCGGCTGATCATTCAGCCGCCAGACGCGCCACCTGCGGCTGGGCCATCAGCCGCCGCGCCGCGATGCCAGAGGCATAGGCTAGCCGCCCGCCCGATATGGTCAACTCGACCATTCGCGTCTCCTTGTTTACCGCCACCAGATCGGCGCGCAGGCCGGACAACAGCCGCCCCCGGTCCGACAGGCGCAGAATCGCGGCGGGGGTTTCCGACACCAGTGCCCAGGCACGCGCGAAGGGCAGCACCCCACGATCCACCAGCGACCAGGCGGCCATGGCCAGCGCAGGAATGTGATAGTCAGACACCAGCGCATCGCACAGGCCTTCGCGGATCAGATCCTCGGCCCCGATGTTCCCGGCTTGCGAGCCTCCGCGCACCACATTCGGTGCCCCCATCAGCACCGGGTCATCCACCGCCCGCGCGGCAGCGGCGGCGCGGCGGCGGGTAGGAAACTCGGCCACGCGGGCACCGATCATGCTGTAGAACTCGCGCGTCTCGGCATCGGGGTCGTCATGGCTGCCGTAAACCACGCCCAGCCGGTCAAACCCCGCCGCCAACTGGCACAGGGCGCGCGGCACCTCGCGGGCGCGGGCGCGGGCTGCCTCCATCCGCGCCAGCAGGTCATCGGCTTGCAAGCCGATCTTGGCCGCCCAATGGGCAAAACGCGCCGGGTCGCGGCGGCGCATCAGGAAGCCTTCGCCCAGATGATCGTTGAAGATCACATAGCCGACACCGAACCGTTTGACAGCCGCAGCCAGCCGGTCCACCTCAGCTACCATATGGGTTTCGGCACGCAACTGAACCCGCAGGTCCACCAGCGCGTGGTCGCGGTAGGCCTGCACCTCTGCCAGCAGCGCCTCGGCCTGGTCAGGGCTGCGCGCGCCGCCCTCCCAGCTCCAGCTTTGGGCCAGAAAGGCGGTGGTCACACCATTGGCCGCCGCCTCGCGGTCGGTGCCGATCAGACCAGAGCGGATCGGGAAGGGCGCGGTGGGGCGGGGAAAGATATGACGTTCGAACCCGTCACCATGCAGGTCGATGATGCCGGGCAGCAAAAGATAGCCCGACAGGTCCACCTGCGGCAATGCGGCATCGACGATGCAACCCTCGGCCAGCGACAGGGCAGAGCGTTCCAGCCGCCCGTCGATCAGAATCTCTGCGCCAGTCAGGCGGATGGGGGGCAGGAAGGGCGACATTGGGGCCTCGGGCGGAACGGGTGAGGCTGTGGATAACCTTTGCCTGCAACGGCGATGTGACGATTCTGACGCCCGTTTACGACGATGGCATTCGCGCCTGCGTTCGCCGTGCGGTTGTTCGGGCCAGCCGTCAGGGTTCAACCGACAGGGTCACCCGGTCACCGGCAAACCATGTGGTGCCGAATTCGACCGGCTGGCCCGCAAGATCCACGTTGATCGCCACGCTGCGCAGGACCGGGGCGCCCTCGGCCAGCCGCAAGGTCAGCGCCAGCATCGGTCGGGCCAGCTTGGCGGTCAGCCGGGTGCTGGCGCGGGTGTAATCGGCCACGCCGCAAGAGTTCAGCGCCGCCGTGATCGAGGCATCGGCGCGCAACGCCTCTGGCAAGCCCGGCAGGCGCGCTGCCGGAAAAACCGACCGGAACGCCGCCAGCGGCTGGCCATCGGCACGCGAGACCCCTTCGATCACATGCACCGGATCGGCCGGTGTCAGGCCCAGCGCCTCGGCCTCTTCGGCATCGCAGGGGCGGGTTTCGATGCGGGTGATCTCGCGCGCCGGGGTCTGGCCCTGCGCGGTGATCGCCTGATGAAAGCGCACCCTGCGGCCCAAGGGATAATCGGTCGCGCGGCCCGTCACGAACACCCCTGCCCCCCGGCGCGCCAGCACAAGGCCCCGCGCCGCAAGATCGGCCAGCGCATGGCGCACCGTATGCCGGTTCACCCCGAACCGGGCCGACAGCTCGGCCT
>CALRKX020000230.1:0-4759 GCA_943368305.1 Erythrobacter sanguineus | reverse complement strand
ATACCCAGAATTGCCTTCACCGCCACCCCGGCCTCAAACAGCCAGTGCCACAGCCGGGGATGGGGTTTCATAAGGATCAGTCCTTGCCCCGGAAGGGCTGTACATATTGCAACGCCATGTCCCACGGGAAAAAGATCCAGGTGTCCTGGCTGACCTCGGTGACATAGGTATCAACCTGGGGTTTGCCATGGGGTTTGGCGTAGACCGTGGCAAAATGCGCTTTGGGGTACAGTCGGCGCACCAGTTCCAGCGTCTTGCCGCTGTCCACAAGGTCATCGACGATCAGAATGCCGGTGCCGTCGCCCATCAGATCGACTTGCGGCGATTTGGTCACCATCGCCTCGGCCCGGTCCTGATGGTTGTAGCTTTTGACACTGATCGTATCGACGACGCGAATATCCAGTTCGCGGCTGACGATCATCGCGGGCACCAGCCCGCCGCGCGTGATGCCGACCACGGCCTTCCACGCGCCACCATCCGGCCCCTTGCCATCCAGCCGCCAGGCCAATGCGCGGGCATCGCGGTGAATCTGGTCCCAACTGACGTGAAAGCCTTTTTCATGTGGCAGGCGGTCGGTCATGGCGTCCCCCTCAGGTGGCGGCGATCTTCAGCCCCAGCAGGGCAAGAAGTCCGCCGAAGCTGCGGTCGATGATGGATTTCAGGCTGATATAGGCGGCCTTGGTGCGGTCAAAAGAAAAGATGCGCGCGACGACAGTGTTCCAGACGGTTTCATTCAGGAACACCACGGCCAGCAGCGCGGCATAGACCCAAAGCGGCGTGTTCGGCGGCACGGTGCCGACAAAGATGGCCGAAAACAGCACGGCGGGCTTGGGGTTGGCCAGTTGCGTCACCAGCCCCAGCCGGAACGCCGACCCGGCAGAGCGCGGCAGGCCCCCCGTCTCGCCCATTTCCAGGGGCTGGTCGGCGCCTTGCCACATGCCCCAAGCCATCCAGATCAGATAAAGGCCGCCGATGATTTTCAGCGCCCACAGCAGGGCAGGGGCGGCCTGAAACACCAGGTTCAACCCGAACAGCGCCGCCATGGCCCAGATCACGCCGCCAATACCGATGCCGCATGCCAGAAAGAACCCGGTGCGCAGCCCTTCGGTCACGCCGGTGCGCGCCGACATCAGCACGGCGGGGCCGGGGCTGATCGCCGCCATCAGATGCAGGAAGGCAACTGCAAGAAAGGCGGCCAGCGTCATTCGCCGTTCTTTCCGTTGCGTCCCGTCACCACGTCAATATCGGGCGCATCGACCGATTTCATGCCGACGACATGATATCCGCAATCGACATGCAGGTTTTCGCCGGTGGTGCCGCTGCCCAGATCGGACAGCAGGAACAGCGCGGCCTTGCCCACCTCTTCCTGCGTCACGTTGCGGCGCAGCGGGCTGTTCAACTCGTTCCACTTCAGGATATAGCGGAAATCACCGATGCCGCTGGCGGCCAGCGTCTTGATCGGGCCGGCGGAAATCGCGTTCACCCGGATGCCGTCCTTGCCCAGATCTTCGGCCAGATACATGATCGAGGCTTCCAGACCGGCCTTTGCCACACCCATCACATTGTAATGCGGCATGACCTTTTCGGCACCATAATAGGTCAGCGTCAGCAGGCTGCCACCTTCGTTCATCATCGCAGCAGCGCGTTGGCACACGGCGGTGAAGGAATAGACCGAGATATCCATCGTCATCAGGAAATTCTGGCGGCTGGTATCAACATAGCGGCCGCGCAGCTCGTTCTTGTCAGAGAAACCGATTGCATGAACCAGAAAGTCGATCTTGCCCCATTTCTCGGCCAGCCGGGCGAACAGCGCATCCATCGATTCCTCGGACGAGACGTCGCATTCCACCATCTCGGACATGCCGATAGACGCAATCAGGGGTTCGACCCGCTTTTTCAGCGCGTCCCCCTGATAGGAAAAAGCGATCTCGGCGCCATGGGCGGCAAGCTGCTGGGCGATGCCCCAGGCAATGGATTTATCGTTGGCGAGGCCCATGATGAGACCGCGCTTTCCTGCCATAAGTCCGGTTGACATTCGGTGCCCCTCGCCCGTTCTGATTGTCTTCGGTGTGTAGGCCAGCTTTGGCCGGGCATCAAGGGCGGCGCGTCTGGCTGCGGGAAGGGATGAAAGATGGACAGAACCGGGATCTTTGCGGGCGACGACCCGTTCGCCATTGCACGGCGCTGGCTGGCAGAGGCGGAAAAGACCGAGGTCAACGACCCGAACGCCATTGCGCTTGCCACGGTCGATGCCGACGGCTTGCCGAATGCCCGGATGGTCTTGCTGAAGGACATCGAGGATGCTGCCTTCGTCTTTTACACCAACTATGGCAGTGCAAAGGCGCAGGAAATCGCGGGCGCGGGCAAGGCGGCCTTTGTGATGCACTGGAAATCCTTGCGTCGTCAGGTGCGTGTGCGCGGTCTGGTCAGCCGCGAAGAGGGCGCGCAGGCCGATGCCTATTACGCCAGCCGCAGCCTGAAATCGCGGTTGGGCGCCTGGGCCAGCCAGCAGTCGCAGCCGCTGTCTTCGCGCGGGACACTGATGGCCGAGGTGGCGAAGGTGACGGCGGAAAAGGGGCTGAATCCGCCGCGTCCGCCCTTTTGGGGGGGCTTTCGCATCGCTCCTTTGGAAATCGAGTTCTGGGCTGACGGGGCTTTTCGCCTGCATGACCGCTTCCGCTGGCGTCGTGCAACCATAGGTGATGGTTGGGAAATCACCCGACTCAACCCCTAGGCATTCACGTTGCGCGAATGGAAGTGTGCCTAAACGCTGCACTTTTGGCTTGCATCTTGCCCAAGAAACGCTGCACATCTTGCGCGGGCTATATCTGGGGAACGGCTCGATAATGACGCAGGAAGACGAGGCCACGCAGGAAGTGCATGGCCGGGTGAAGTGGTTTGATCCGGCCAAGGGATTTGGCTTCATCGTGGCAGAGGATGCTGCGACGGATATTTTGCTTCATGCTAATGTTCTTAGGAATTTTGGCCAAAGCTCGGTCGCCGATGGCGCGGGCATTACTGTGCGGGTCCAGCGGACTCAGCGCGGGGTGCAGGCTGTCGAAGTGGTGCATATCGAGCCGCCGGCCGTGGGAACGCTGCCGGTTCTGGACGAGGCGGTGCAATCGCTGGCCGATTTCGCCGATCTGCCGCTGGAACCTGCGCGCGTGAAATGGTTCGACAAGGGCAAGGGCTTTGGCTTTGCCAATATCTTCGGCAGGCCCGAGGATGTGTTCGTTCATATCGAGGTGTTGCGCCATTCGGGCTTTGCCGATCTGCAAGCGGGCGAGGCGGTTTGCCTGCGCATCATCGAGGGCAAGCGCGGGCGCATGGCGGTGCAGGTGGTATCATGGGACGCGGCGGTGCGCTCGGTCTGATGACCGGGCTGATGGTTCTGGCCGGGCAGGCCGGTGCAGAGTGTTCGCCCGACCGCGTTGACCTGAAAGGTGCGGAAGGCGCGGCGCGTTTCACCGTTGAAATCGCCGACCGGCCTGATTTGCAGTCCAGAGGGCTGATGTTTCGTGACCGGATGTCGCTGTCGGCGGGGATGCTGTTCGTCTTTCCCAGCCCGAGACATGCGAGTTTCTGGATGAAGAACACGCTGATTCCGCTGGATATGATCTTTCTGGATCAGACAGGAACTGTGACCGGTGTTCACGCCAATGCCGTGCCGCAGGATGAAACCGCGATCGATGGCGGCGAGCGCGTTGCCATGGTGCTGGAAATCAACGGCGGGCTGGCCGAGCGCATGGGCATCGGCGTGGGCAGCATGATGCGCAGCCCGTTTGTTGACCAGAAGTCAGCAATCTGGCCATGTGAGGCACCCTAAGGGGGTTTTCATCCCGGACGAACCTCGCTAGGAAGGCGCCAGTCGGGGCGTAGCGCAGCCTGGTAGCGCGACGGTTTTGGGTACCGTAGGTCGAGAGTTCGAATCCCTCCGCCCCGACCATTCCACCTTTCCTTCTCTGCTGCGGCATTGCCGGGCCTCTCTTGTGGCCCCATATTCGCGGGTATGACCGCAGGGGGCGCCAATGACCTTCCGTTTCGACAATTCCTGGGCCCGCGATCTGCCGGGCAGCTTTCTGCGGTTGGTGCCGGATCCTGCGCCGCAGCCGAATCTGCTGGTTTATAACCGCCCCCTCGCGGCCGATCTGGGGCTTGGCCCAGAGGTCGAGGCCCAGGCGGCGCGTTGGTTGTCCGGGGCCGATCTGCCGCCGGGGGCAGATCCGGTGGCGCTGGCCTATGCCGGGCATCAGTTCGGCGGATTCTCCCCGCAATTGGGGGACGGGCGGGCACATCTGCTGGGCGAACATATCGGCCCGGACGGGGGCCGCTGGGACATTCAGTTGAAAGGGTCGGGCCGCACACCGTTTTCCCGTGGCGGCGATGGCAAGGCGGCGGTCGGCCCGATGTTGCGGGAATACATGATTTCCGAGGCGATGGCGGCGCTTGGCATTCCCACCACCCGGTCGCTTGCCGTGGTTGCAACGGGCGAAACTGTGTGGCGCGATGGCATGGCGCTGCCCGGTGCCGTGGTTGCGCGGGTCGCCGCCAGCCATATCCGGGTGGGCAGTTTTCAGTTTCTGGCAGCGCGGGGAGAGGATGCCAAACTGCGTGCCCTGATGGATTATACCATTGCGCGGCATTTTCCGCAGCTTG
Organism: Erythrobacter sanguineus; assembly: GCA_943368305.1. GTDB lineage: Bacteria > Pseudomonadota > Alphaproteobacteria > Rhodobacterales > Rhodobacteraceae > Fuscibacter. Next base: position 103 of record CALRKX020000230.1, on the reverse strand, counting down.
CCCCCGGAGATGCGCTTGGCCTGTTCGACGCGGTGGCGGCGCGGCAGGCGCGACTGATCGCCGAATGGATGGGTGTGGGCTTCATCCATGGTGTGATGAACAC
>CALRKX020000229.1:0-4776 GCA_943368305.1 Erythrobacter sanguineus | reverse complement strand
TCCTCGACCGGATCGGGCGCGTCATGTATCACCGACACCCCAGCGGCATGGCCGAGATGCAAGAGGCGCGCGATCTGGCGCTGGGCCGTCAGCTTATCGCGCTGTCCGGCTCGATGAGCGACCATGACATCGTGCGCGCCATGCCGCCGCATCTGCAACCCAGCGGCGTCAGCCGCCTTGTGCTGGATGGGGAGTTCAGCGGGGCCGCGCTGATCCTGCCGCCGCGCCGTGGCAGTGCGGCGCAGCCCGTCCGGCCACAGGCCGCACCCGTGCGCATTCCGCCACGCGCCGGGGCCGAGGGCGATGAGCTGCTGATGTTGGGTCAGGAGCCGAAATTCCTTGCCGCCGTGGAACTGGCCCGGCGCGCGGCGGCGGCGGGTGCGCCGGTGCTGATTCAGGGCGAGACGGGCGTTGGCAAGGAGTTGTTCGCCCGGTTGGTTCACGCCGGGGCAGGGCACAAGGGGCGCAGCCCGTTTGTCACCGTCAACTGCGGGGCGATCTCGACCGATCTGTTCGGGTCGGAACTGTTCGGCCATGCCGCAGGGGCCTTCACCGGCGCCACGCGTGAAGGAAAGGCAGGCAAGTTTGAACAGGCCGATGGGGGGGTGCTGTGTCTGGACGAGATCGGCGAGATGCCGCTGGACTTGCAGCCCTATCTGCTGCGCGTGCTGGAACAGCGGGCGGTTTATCGCATCGGCTGTTCGCGCCGCCGCCAGGTTGAGGTGCAGTTGGTCGCCATGACCAACCGCGATCTGGGACAAGAAGTTGAGGCCGGGCGGTTCCGCCGCGACCTGTTTTACCGCATAGGCACCGTGACGATCGAGGTTCCTCCGCTGCGCGAACGCGGCTGCGACATTGCGGTGCTTGCCGATCATTTCAACCAGCGGGTCGCCCTGCGTCTGGGGCGCGACCCGCTGGTGATGTCAGAGGGCGCGATGGACCGGTTGCTGGCCTATCGCTGGCCCGGAAATGTGCGCGAATTGCGCAACCTGTTCGAACGGCTGCATCTGATCGCATCCGGTCCCGTGGTCACCGAGGGCGATCTGCCCGCTGCCTTCCATCAACCGCTGCCCGGGCCACAGCCCGAACTTATCGCCCCCGCTGCCGCAGAAGAACCGGCCAGCCTGACCGATCTGGAGGAGCAGGCGATCCGCCGTGCGCTTGTCGCGGCCGAGGGCAACCTGACCCGTGTGGCCACGGTTCTGGGCATCTCGCGGCCCACACTTTACCGCAAGCTCAAGGCCTATGGTATCCGGCGTACCTATGAATGAAACCGCGCGGGGCGGAAGGTTTCCCCTCCGCCCCGGCAGGAGCGCGGCCCTGACCCTCTGGGCAAGAGGGCGGGAAGCATAGGGGCCGCCGCTCGGGGCCAGCTCAGGGAACGATGACACCGCGGCCGGTAAAACGCCGGTTCTTGAAGTCATCAATAGCGGTGTTGATGTCGTCCAGCTTGTAGGCGGTGTAGTGCATCTTCACCTTGCCGTCGGCATTCAGCTCCATCAACTCGACCAGTTCTGTGTAATCGCCGACCAGAGAGCCGCCGATCTTGATTTCATTGGCCACCAGATCCAGCGTCGGTATCTGAATCGTGCCGCCATAGCCGACGACAATCACCTCGCCGCCCTTGCGCAGCAACTTCCAGCAGATGTTTTCCACCCCCAGTTCGCCCACAAAGTCGATAACCACATGCGCGCCGCCGCCAGTGATCGTCTTCAACTCTTCGATCAGGTTCGGCCCGCCATCCAGAACGTAATCGGCCCCCAGTTCACGGGCCAGAACCTGCGCGCCCGGCTCGCGGTCAATCGCAATCGTGCGGCAGCCCGACATTTCGCGCAGAACCTGAAGCGCGATATGGCCAAGGCCGCCCACCCCCAGCACGGCGCAGAAACTGCCCGGCGGCAGCATCTTGGCCGCACGTTTCGCCGCGCGATAGGCGGTGATGCCGGCATCGGCCATGGGGGCCACATCGAGGGGCGCGATATTGGTGTTCAGCTTGATCAGCGACCGTTCGTTGGTCAGGAAATATTCGGCAAACCCGCCGTTCAGGCCAAGGCCGGGGAACAGGCCATGGTCGCAATACATGTCATGCCCGTGGTGGCAGTTCAGGCACACACCGCAGGTGCGCAGCGGGTGGCAGATCACCGCATCGCCGGGCTTCACGGTCTTGACCGCACTGCCCACATCCTCGACCCAGCCGGCGTTCTCATGGCCCATGACGTAGGGCAGCAGGCTGCCATGCGGGTCCATGATGCCCTGCCAGACGCCTTCGATGATGTGCAGATCGGTGCGGCACAGCCCGGCGGCACCTACGCGCACGATCACCTCGTCCGGGGCGGTGATGGTGGGGGCGGGAATATCCTCGATCCGCAGTTTCACGTTCATCGCGGGATCATATTCGTACAGTCTTGCGGCCTTCATGGCGCACTCCTTTCATGCAAATGGGGGTGATGGGGTGGCCTGCCCGGCCACCTCGCGCCGTTACTGGCGGCCCAGCCGCTCGGCTCCGCCGCCCAATGCAGGGCCTGCGGTCGGGTCAGCATAATCCTCGGCATGGCCTATCAGGGTTTCGGTCGTCAGGATCAGGCAGGCGACCGAAGCGGCATTGCCAAGCGCAGAACAGGTGACGCGCAAAGGATCGACGATGCCTGCATCGATCATGTCGCGGAAGGTGCCGTTTGCCGCATCAAACCCGTGGCCCATGCCCGACCGGACCACTTCGGCAATCACCGAGTTGGGGTCACAGCCCGCATTGATGGCAATCCGCGCCAGGGGCCGGGTCAGGACCGATCGAACGAGGTCGATGCCCGCCGCGACATCGCCGCTGTGACCCGCCGCCAGACTGTCCAGTTCTGGCGCCACATGGGCCAGCGCCGCGCCGCCGCCGGGCACTACGCCCTCTTCCACCGCCGCACGGATGGCATGAAGCGAATCCTCGATAAGCTGGATCTTGCGCTTTTGTTCAACCGGGGTCAGCCCGCCTGCATAGATGACGGCCGTGCCGCCAGACAGTTTTGCCAGCCGCTCGCGCAGTTTGTCCTGCTCGATGTTCGGCGGGGCCACGTCATACTGGCGCTGCACCTGCAGGCGGCGGGCGGTGATGGCGCCGGGCTCGCCCTCGCCCTTGATCACGGTGGTCTGGCTGGCCGAGGCGCGCACCTGCCGCGCGGCCCCCAACTGGTCGCGGGTCACGGCCTCGATCTTCTTGCCCAGATCGCGGGCCAGAACCTCGCCCCCGGTCAGAATGGCAAGGTCGTCCATCTGTGCCCGACGCCAATGGCCATATTCCGGCGGATGCACGATCAGGTATTTGCCGGGCGGCGCAGCCTCGAGCAGCGTGACGATCACCTCTGGCGCGATTTCCTCGGCCACGATCAGCAGCGGGCGGCCCTCGGTGTCGGCGATCTTGCGCGCGCCGTTCAGGGCTGTGGGATCAAGGATTTTCTGGTCGGTCAGCAAGATCAGTGGCCGTTCCAGCACCGCCTCCATCTCGTCCTGATCGGTGACCATGTGATGCGAGAGATAGCCGCGTTCGAATGACATGCCTTCGATCACCTCCAGCGTGGTATCGACCGTTACCGAAAAGTCGGCGCTGATGATGCCATTGGCCCCCACGCGCTGATGCGCCTCGGCGACAATGGCCCCAAGGCGGGGATCGGTGGCGGCAATGTTTGCCACGGCGGTCAGAAGATGCGGGTTGTCCTTGACCGAAACCGCCTGACGGCGCAGAGCGGCCACCACCGTGCCCACGGCCAGTTCGATCCCCCGGCACAGATCGACCCCGCGCGCGCCGCGCTCGGCTTGCGCCACGCCCTGCTGAATCATGGCATTGGCCAGCACGATGGCGGTGGTGGTGCCGTCGCCCGCCACCTCATTCGTCTGCATCGACACCTCGCGTACCACCTGCGCGCCCATGTTTTCAAAGCGGTCGGGCAGCTCGATCTCGGTGGCGATGGACACGCCGTCGCGGGTGATCAGCGGGGTGCCGACCGGGCGGTCGATCATTGCGTTCAGGCCCTTTGGCCCCAAGGTTGGTTCAACGGCGGCGGCAAGGCGGGCAACGCCGCGGGCCAATGCCCGGCGGGCCTCGGCGCTGTGCAGCAACATGTTCGGCATGGGTAATCCTCCCTTGTGACCGGACGCGGAATGCGCGCCGGTTTCCATTCCTGGTGGTGGGTTGGCGGGGTCAGCCTTGGCTGACGTGGCTTTCATTCTGGTCCCGTGGCGGCACTCGCCCCAGGATGAAGTCGATCAGTTGCGGCTCCTCTCCGCTCCGGTCCACTTCCTTGTAGCGGGCAGCGGCCAGCCCGCGGCACATCGCCCCGTTGAACTCCATGTTGATGCGGATGGCGCGCAGGCGCATCAGATGGTCAGGCAGGCCCTCGGCGGTGATCGCATCGCCGTGCCAGGTGACAAAGGCCGCGTCATCGGGCAGGCAGGCCAGACCGTCGCCCACCAGAATCTCGCGGTAGCGCGGCTTTTGCGCGGCTGCCTCGGGCTGGTTGCCCAGGTTCAGCGCATCCAACTGGCCCAAAGTCAGCGTGCTGATCTGTGCCGCTGACCAGCCCATCGCCTTCAGGCCCAGGATCACGGTTTCCTGCCGTCGCAAGAACGCCTTTTCGCGAAACTTCTCGCGTACCTCAGTCAGATCGGAACCGTCGGTCAGCTCGGCAAAGACCGATTCGAACGGCTGAGCCCCGATGACGGCAGCATTCACCCGGTCGGCAAAACAGTGATCCAGAACTCGGACCTGAACCCTCTGCACCCACGAGGGCGAAA
>CALRKX020000228.1:0-4783 GCA_943368305.1 Erythrobacter sanguineus | reverse complement strand
TTCCACCCCTTTACCGACCGCAATGCGCTGGCGAAAAAGGGCGCGCGGGTCATCACTTCGGCCGATGGCGTCTGGCTGAAGGACAGCGAGGGCCACAAGATCATCGACGGAATGGCGGGTCTGTGGTGCGTCAACATCGGCTATGGCCGCAAGGAACTGGCCCGGGTTGCCGCGCGCCAGATGGAAGAGCTGCCCTATTACAACACCTTCTTCCAGACCACCCATGTGCCTGCGATTGCCCTGGCCGCCAAGATCGCCGAACTGGCGCCTGCGCATATGAATCAGGTGTTCTTCGCCTCGTCGGGGTCGGAAGCCAATGACACCAACATCCGCCTTGTGCGGCGCTATTGGCAGGTCAAGGGCAAGCCCGAAAAGCGCACGATCATCGCGCGCTGGAACGGCTATCACGGATCGACCATGGGGGGCGGCAGCCTTGGTGGGATGAAGCCGATCCATGCTCATGGCGGCATGATCGAGGGCATTCACCACATCGGCCAGCCTGACTGGTGGAGCGAGGGCGGCGACATGACGCCCGAGGAGTTCGGCCTGCTGCGGGCACGCGAACTGGAAACCGCCATCGAAGAGCTGGGCGTCGAAAACGTCGCGGCCTTTATTGGTGAGCCTATTCAGGGCGCGGGTGGTGTGATCGTTCCGCCCAGCACCTACTGGCCGGAAATCCAGCGCATTTGCAAGAAATACGGCATCCTGCTGATCGCGGATGAGGTCATCACCGGCTTTGGCCGCACCGGCAACTGGTTTGGTAGCACCACCTTTGACATCAAGCCCGACATCATCACCATCGCCAAGGGCCTGTCCTCGGGCTATCAGCCGGTCGGCGGGTCGATCCTGTCGGATGATGTGGCCGAAGTGGTGGCCGAGGGGGGCGAGTTCTTCCACGGCTACACCTATTCCGGGCATCCGGTGGCCTGTGCGGTGGCCTTGGAAAACCTGCGGCTGATGCAGGAAGAGCATGTGGTCGAGCATGTCGCCAAAGTCGCGCATCCCTATCTGAAAGCGCGCTGGGATGCCCTGCGTGATCATCCGATGGTGGGGGAAACCAAGCTGGTGGGCCTGATGGGTTCGCTGGCGCTGACGCCGAACAAGGAAAAGCGCGCCAAGTTCGCGGCCGAGGCCGGGACCGTAGGCTACAAGGTGCGCGAGCGCTGCTTTGCCAATGACCTGATCATGCGCCATGTCGGCGACCGGATCATCATCTCGCCCCCCTTGGTGATCACCACGGCCGAGATCGACATTCTGGTGGACCGGGCGAAAAAGTCGCTGGATGAGGCCTATAAGATCGTCAGGGACGAGGGGCTGTTCGTTTCGGCCTGATCTTTTGGCAGGGACATGACGCCGGGGAGTGACAGCATTTGTCACTCCCCTTTTTCTTTGGTGCGGCTAGACTTGGGGCATTGAATCCCCCTTTGATCCCGGAGCGCATCTTGTCCCTGTCCCGTCGTCATCTTCTTGCCGCCCCCGCCCTGCTGCTTTTACCGCGTGGCGCTTGGGCGGGCAGCATCTGCAAGCCCGTCGATCTGGACAAGGGGATAGCTTTTCGCCGTCAGGACGGCAGCACCGGTCTTGCCCGCCGCGAGGCCGATGGCCGGGTGTTGATCGACTATGTGACCAATCGCGGCGCCTGGACCGATCTGCGGCGCGTCAGAAACGGCGTGTTCGAAGTGCAGCGTATCGTCGAGGAAAGCGAAGAGCCGATGGTCGGTGCCTCTGCCCCCACATTCAGCTGGACCTACAGCCCCAAGATCATCACGCCCGAGGACGGCGCCACCTGGGACGGCACGGTCAAGCAAGAGGTCGAGGTCACGATCAGCGACGAGGCCGCGACCGTTGAGCGGAGCCGCGCAAAGTGGACGGCGCATTACCGTTGCTTTGATCCGCGCGAGGTCAAGCTGTCGGGCTGTTTCTTGCTGGCCCTGTCGGTCGAGGCCAGTTTCGTCGGCAAGGGCGGTAGCCGCAGCCAGAGGTGGGTCTATTTCCCGGAATTGGGGCTGGGGCTGGAAACCGTGCGCGACGGCAAGGAAAACGGGATTACTGCGCTGACCCCTGCTTAAAGCTGGGCGTTCCCTTGAGTTTGCCCGTCCCAGCCCCTAAACAGACAGCAGAACCAAGGGGGACATGATGCGCATTCACAGCGACCTTGCAGATACCATCGGCAACACGCCACTTCTGAAACTGAAGCGGGCGTCAGAGCTGACGGGGTGCAATATCCTTGGCAAATGCGAATTTCTGAACCCCGGCCAGTCGGTCAAGGACCGTGCGGCGCTGTACATCATCCGCGACGCCATCGCGAAGGGGCAGCTAAAGCCTGGCGGCACCATTGTGGAAGGCACGGCTGGCAACACCGGCATCGGCCTTGCGCTGGTAGGGGCCAGCATGGGGTTCCGCACTGTGATCGTGATTCCTGAAACGCAATCTCAGGAAAAGAAGGACATGCTGCGGTTGGCGGGGGCCGAACTGGTGCAGGTTCCGGCCGCCCCTTACAAGAACCCCAACAATTATGTGCGCTATTCCGGCCGGTTGGCCGAGGCGCTGGCGCGGACCGAACCGAATGGTGCGATCTGGGCCAACCAGTTCGACAATGTGGCCAACCGCCAAAGCCATATCGAAACCACCGGGCCGGAAATCTGGGAACAGACCGGCGGCAAGGTGGATGGGTTCATCTGCGCGGTGGGATCGGGCGGCACTTTGGCCGGCGTTGGTCTGGCGTTGCAGCCCAAGGGCGTGAAGATCGGCCTTGCCGACCCCGAAGGGGCTGCGCTGCATGCGTTCTATACCACGGGTCAGTTCGACAGTCCCGGCATCTCGATTACCGAGGGCATCGGACAGGGGCGGATCACCGCGAACCTGGAAGGCTTTACCCCCGATTTCAGCTATCGCATTCCAGATGCAGAGGCGCTGCCCTTGGTGTTCGAGATGCTGGAGGATGAGGGCATCTGCCTGGGCGGATCGTCGGGTATCAACATCGCGGGTGCCATTCGCATGGCGCGCGATCTGGGGCCGGGCCATACTATCGTTACCATCCTGTGCGATTACGGCAACCGCTATCAGTCCAAGCTGTTCAACCCGGCCTTCCTGAAGGAAAAGGGCCTGCCGGTGCCCGAATGGCTGGACCGCGCGCCGCGCGCCTTGCCGACCGTCTACGAAGACGCATGATTGCCCGGCTGTTACGCGCGCTGATCGTCGCGCTGGCGCTGGCTGGCCCGGCGCTGGCGCAGGATCTGCCGACGGACAAGGATTACAAGGGGTTCGATACCGTCGCCTCGCAGGTCGAGGAGCTGGTCTCGAAGGCCGAGGTCAGCGACGAGCGTCTGAGCGAGATGCGCGTCGAAATGGTCAAGTGGCGTGCAACCTTTACCGTGGCCCAAAGTGCCAACGCCGATCAGATCGCCACCGTCAAGAACCAGATCGCAGCCTTGGGCCCCGTGCCGGGCGAGGGGCAAAGCGAAGACCCTGTCATTGCCAAGCGGCGGGGCGAATTGAGTGCAGCGCTTGCCAAGTTGCAGGCCCCTGTTCTGACCGCAAGCGAGGCAACCAGCCGCGCCGACAGCATTATTGGGGCCGTGGACAAGCTGATCCGCGAACGGCAGGCGGACAAGTTGCTGCGGCTGTCGCCCTCGGCGGCGAATCCGGTGAACTGGCCCGCAGCGGTCAGCATGTTCCGCTGGATGGGGCAGTGGATGTGGGACGAGACGCGCTGGCGCTTTACCCGCCCGATCAATCTGGAAAAGGTGCGGGACAATGCCCCCCTTATCCTGGGCCTGCTGGCCGCCTCTGCCCTGTTGCTGACCAGAGGCGGGCGCTGGATGCAGCGCTTTACCGATCTTATTCTGCGCAAATTGCAATTGCGTGCGCGCAACCTGATTTCCGGGTTCGTGTCGCTGGGCCAGATCATCCTGCCGATGATCGGTGCGGTGATGCTTTGGGCCGCGATGGACAGCACCTCGCTGTTCGGCCCGATTGTTCTGTCGCTGTTTCGGAATTTGCCCGGTCTTGTTCTGACAATCTTTCTGGCCCGCTGGCTGGCGCTTCGCCTGTTTCCGGTCAACCCCGAACAGGAAAGCCTGATCGGGTTCGGACCCGAGGGGCGCAGCGAAGGACGGCTGCAATCGGTGCTTTTGGGCGTTGCCGTTGCAATCTACGATCTGGTGGAAGCCTGGATCGTGCCACGCGCCGCCGACTATCTGGGCGGCTCTGGCATCATCGCGGCCGACAAGGCGCAGCAGGTCGCACAGGCGACCGATGCCGCGCTGTCGGTCCTTATGGTGCCGTTGCAGATATTTGCCGCACTTGCGCTGTTCCGTCTGGGGCAGATTCTGCACCGGCAAATGGGCACCGGAAAGCCCGCTGAGGAGGCGGACTTTGCGTCGCGGCTGGTGTATTGGACGGGGTCCGCCGCCATTGCCATTGCCGTGGTTGCCCCGATGCTTGGGGTGATCGGCTATGTGAGCGCGGCCAATGCGCTGATCTGGCCCGCCATCAACACGTTGCAGTTGTTTGCGATGCTTGTGGTCCTGCAAGGGTTCGTGGCCGAGCTTTATGTAACCCTGTCGCGGTCAGAGGAGGCCCGGCGCGACGCGCTGGTGCCGGTTCTGGCGGGCTTTGTGCTGGCCGTTGCCGCGCTGCCGCTGCTGGCGCTGACATGGGGCGCACGGATCGAGGATCTGCTGGAGTTGTGGAGTTCGTTCCGCAACGGCGTCTCGCTTGGCGGGGTGCAGATATCGCCTTCGAACTTCCTGATCCTGGCTGCGGTGTTCGGTGTTGGTTA